>JBOHXA010000690.1:0-22990 GCA_050737335.1 Limisphaerales bacterium
AGGGATCATCTCGTAGTTTCCCAAAGTCGGGGCGGGAGGGGGCGGTGGGTTTTCTGGCTCGGCGGCGAAATAACGCGTATAATGGATTCCGAGAAGGCCATTGACCGTTGGCTTACTACCCCCTGAATTGCCGGCGCCCAGGTTGCAAATGGGATACCAATCATTAAAGTCGCTGGCGTACATAAACGACGCCGCGGCCTGCTGTTTCATATTATTTATATCAATGACCCTGAGCGCCTTGCGATGCGCCTTGGCTAAAACAGGAAGCAAGATGGCCGCCAGGATCGCGATGATCGCGATGACGACCAATAATTCAATCAACGTAAAGCCACGGTTACGGCTGGTATGCACCTGTATATTATTATTAATCATTGGACGCAACAAATCAATGCCAGTCTGCCAGTCTTGGCCGCGTTGGTTCGACGCAATCCGATCCGGAACGACTGGGTCATGGGAAAAAAGTACCAGTAGCATCACCAAATTCAATCACCACTAAAGGTGACGGAGGGGGGGGCTATAACCAGTTCTGGCTATGGCCGATTCGATGTTGCCTTTCCATTTTTCCTCATGCAATTTCACCGCATCTGTAACCATTGGCCCACGTAAATCTTTGGCATCATGCAAATTCATGTTTCCATCGTGGAAGACGACGTGAAAGTGCGCGGCAGCCTTGCCCGCCTCATTGATTCCACTGATTCGTTTTCCTGCGTCAGCCAGCACCCGGACGCGGAAAATGCCCTGCGCGAGATTCCCGTCATCAAACCGGAAATCGTTTTAATGGACATCAATCTTCCCGGAATGGACGGTGTCGAGTGCGTCCGGCGGCTGAAACAACTGCTGCCGCAAACGCAAATTGTGATGCTGACGGTTTATGAAAACACCAACATCATTTTTGAAGCTTTGACGGCCGGGGCCTCCGGGTATTTGTTGAAACGCAGTTCGCCCGAGCAAATTATCGAAGCCATCCGGGACGTTCACGGCGGCGGCTCGCCCATGAGCAGTCACATCGCGCGCAAAGTTGTGGCGTCATTCCAAAAGGTCATCAATCCCGTGCATGAATACGAAAAACTTTCCACGCGCGAACATCAGGTGCTGGACTACCTGGCCAAGGGTTACCTCTACCGCGAAATTGCCGACGAACTAAAAATCAGCTACGCCACCGTGCACACCCACGTGCGGCACATTTACGAAAAACTGCACGTCCGATCCCGCACGGAAGCTGTTACCATTCATCTGACACGCCGGCGCACGCCTTTGGGCTGAAGATTTGAGCTTGATCGCAAAGCCAGCTCGGGGCCGCGAGAGATGCATGAAGAACTCCTTCACGCCGGAAGAATTGTCACCCCTGCGAAGCAGCAAGGTGAATGGACGATAAGGGCCATTGGACCGCCAAACCGCCAATGAGTTGGAGCGGACTCATGTCCGTTGCCACGAGGTGGCTTCATGGCCAGTACGCTCGTTTCTGGAATTCATGGGACATTCCGCGAACAGTTTCATTTTGATGGCGAGTAAGGCTGAACTTCCTGACCCTTGGGCGAAAGGAATCCGGCCAACGGATTGTTCGCAAGGCCTTTGACGCCCGCAATGACGCAGCGCGCATTGAATTGCGCGCCTTCGGACGTGGTATGCGTGCCTTTATCGGCAAAAAGCGTTGCCACTTTTTCCATGCCGATTCTTTTATACGCGGCGCTGACAGCCATCGTCAGGTCCACGAAATATGCGCCGTTGGCCCGCGCCACTTGCGAGTCCCAATGGGCGATGTCGGCAAAATCACGGCCCTTTTGCCATCGCTGTTTGTGCGGGATAGGCGAACAGATAATCACGCTTGCGCCGCGCGATTTTGCGCCCGTGGCAAACCGCGCCATATACCAGCCAAACGTATGGACGGCAACTTTTGAGCCATCCGGCATAACGTCATCCACAGTTTCCGGGCCAATGCCCCGGCCATCCGCGCGGTGCTTGTTGGCGGGATCTCCGATGCGCCCCTGGTCATTGTGGCCGAATTGGATCATTAAAAAATCTCCCGGCTTAATGGACCGGCGCACCTTTGCCCATCGGCCTTCGGTAAAAAAAGTGCGCGCGCTTCGTCCGGCGATTGCGTCATTAACAACGTTGATTTTATTTGTGTCAAAGTACGGCGCGATACGCTCGCCCCAGCCGACAATGCCGTGCCCCGAACCGCTGCCGCGCACCGTTGAGTCGCCTATGATGTAAAGGGTGGGCAAGGCGGATCTGGCAACCCTTTCGAGCGGCGCACTCGTTGCGCCAACCACGGGGCGTTCGTCTTGCGCCGCATTCACGGATGCAACGGCAAAAAATAGAAAGAATAGCGACAACAGCATTTTAGGGGTTGTCCTTTGCGGTTGTCGGCGTGGGACTGGCGGGATTCAAACCGGCAGGCGCCACGGCCTTCGCCTTTTCCGAGAAATAGGGCGCCAATGGATTGACTTTGAGACCTTTCAGCGCCGCGACGACGCACATGGCGTTGGTTTCGGCCCCGGCCAGGCTGGTGTGAGGCCCGGCGCCGGGAACAAATAGTGGTTGGACTTTTTTCCAGCCCAACGTGTCGTAATCGCGCGCGATAATTTCGTTGATGTCCAGAAAAGGCGCATGCCCGGACGCCGCGACCTCTTCAGCCCAACCGGCATAATCCCCTTTGTTTCGGACCACGCGCCCGTTCCGCCAGATGTTGCGCGGAATGAGGGAGCAAACCATCGGGACCGCGCCGCGCGCCCGCGCATCGGTTATCATGTGACTTTCGTACCAGCCAAACGTGTGGACGATTTCTTTTTGTTTCGTGAGCAGATTGTTGATCTCTTGCGTTTGCTCCCCCACCCCTTTAATTGTACCGCGCGCGCGTTTCATATCGTTAATGGGACTACTATCGTTGTGTCCGAACTGCATTATGACAAAATCGCCGGGCTTGAGCATCGCCCTCACCGCGGGCCATTGGTCCCGATAAAACGTGCGGCTGCTCGTCCCACCCAAAGCCCTGTTTACCACATTGATTTTATTCGTCTCGAAATACGGCGCCAGATAGTCTCCCCAGCCCCATTGGCCGCCGGTTCCAATCCCCTCGCCATTGCGCACTGTGGAATCGCCGATTATGAATAACGACGGCAATTGCGGATTCGCAGGCTGATTGAAATGGTGGCGACCGCGGGCGATTGCCGGAGGCCTGTTCACTTGCGCCAGGGAGTCGGCCGCTATAGCCAGACTAATTGCTGCCAGGGCAATGCTCAATTTCATCCCCCGTTAATAGCAGCCCGGCCCCCACGGAAGCAATTCCACAATTCCGGGGATGGCTGAAAACGAATGATCATCCAACGGAATTGGCACCAAGGCGGGACTGTCCCTGGTGGCAGCCCCGCGCGCTCCACGCGCGGTGACGGAGTCCCGATGCATCGGGTTCCCTGCCACCGCCGGTCGGCATTGCGGCTCTGCCCGGCGCTTGCTTTGCCCGCAAGCTTCCCTGATAATTGAGGTATGCCCACATTTAGTGCTCAGGCGAAACGATTATGGATCGTGTGTGGCTTAAGCCTGGCTCTTGTTCTGTTGGGGCTTCCACCCATGGCCGCGGCGTTGGAAACCCAGCCCTCTGCTGATGATTTTTTAATTAAAACGTGGGATGCCCAAGATAATCTCTCCGGCAGCACTGTCACTTCGATTCTCCAGACCCCCGATGGATATCTGTGGGTTGGGACTTACGAAGGTCTCACGCGGTTCGACGGCGTGCATTCGGTTACCTACGACACATTAAATCGGCCGGCGTTGACTCAACCGCGGATTCAAGGCCTGTATCTGGATGCCCGCGGCACGCTTTGGATCAACACCTATCGCGGCGGCCTGACGTCTTATCAGGACGGCGCCTTTCGTCGCGAATGGCCAGACCAGCCGAACTTTGACCTTCACACAACGTTGGTGTCTTCGTCGTCCAACCATGTGACTTTTGTCACCCAATTCGGCGAAGTGCTAAAAGGCGCACTCAAGGGGACCAACACCGTCTGGACGGTGTTCACGCCGCCTCGGAATTCCCGCCCGATTTTCCAATGTGTGGGCGGCAATGGAACCCTGTGGTTTCTCTCGCGTGTAGGCCGAATTCTCCAATTTTGCGACGGGCACTATTCCCAACTGCCGTCCGACGGCGCCTTCGCAAAAAAGCGGATTCTTACACTGGCATCAGATTCCACCGGCCACGTTTGGGCGGGCGCCGAGAATGAAATCGCCCGGTGGGATGGCCAGGCCTTCGAAGATTTCACGCCAACCAATATGGACCCGGCCGAAAAATTTGATCCCGTCGCGTTATTTCCCGCCTCTAATGGCGCCGTATGGGTCCTGGCCAACGATCGCCTGCGGGAAGAAATCGGGCGGCGATGGGCGGCGGAAGCTGTCAAGTGGCGGGGGTTGCTGGCAATGGGTTCAAATCTTGGCTCGCGTCCCATGTCCGTGTTCGAGGTCAATCGGCGCGGGTTGCTTGAGTCGGCCTCCAACCGGGCCCTTGGCATGCACGAAGACCGCAATGGCGGCATTTGGTTTAACCATTATGGCAATGGTGTGTTTTATATTACTCCAGACGGACGTTTTGAACGCTTTACCGTCCGGAATGGATTGCCGGGTGACCGCGTAGGGGCGTGGTTCCAGGACCGGGATGGCGGAATTTGGCTCGGCGTGGATCGCGGCGGCCTGGTGCGGCTCTCCACGCGGCATTTTCAGATGATTGGCCGAAGTGAACCGCTATGGCCGCCGTTATCGGTCTGTCAGGACGCCGACCATGCAATTTGGATCGGCACGGCCGGGGGCGGACTCGCCAGCTACGACCAGGACGGGAACCTTTTAAGCTCCACCGCCGGCGGTAGCGGACCGGCAAATTTCATATTTTCCATTTTTCCCGAATCGAATGGCAACTTGTGGCTAAGCGCCGGCGATGGCGAAGACCTCTTTGAGTTTCATAACGGGCAGTTTCGCCGTTCGCCATGGGGTGTCCATGGCGTAAAATCTCTGCTTATAGACCATGCGGGACGATTGTGGGTAGGCACAAAGGATAACGTGGGATGGTACACGAAAACAGCCCGGCGGGTTTTTACAACCGCGGACGGTGTGGCGCTTTCCCCGGTGCGCGCATTGGCGGAGGCGCCGGATGGCACGGTTTGGTGCGGGTCTGAGGACGGCACTTTGTATCATTGTGAAACGAACCATGTTCAGGCCTTTCAAGCCGATGATGTGATGGGCGCGCGTCCGATATGGTCATTGCTGGTTGATTCCAAGGGAACCGTCTGGGCCGGGACGTTTCGGGGAGGATTATTGCGGTTTAGAAATGGACGTTTTAAACGGTTTAGCACCAAACAAGGAATGCCCGACGTGATTACGCAGGTTCTCGAGGACAAGGATGGCCGGCTTTGGCTTGGCTCGCACGAAGGGATTTGCTGCGTGGAACAGGCGGCGCTGGAAGCCTGCGCGACGGGCAAGGCCACAACCGTGGAAGGCGTCCGGCATATCGGCGGCCTGCCGACATTGGTCTGTTCCGATGGTTATCAGCCCGCGTGCTGGCGCGCGGACAATGGCCGTCTGCTCTTCACAACTATTAAAGGGGTCGTTTCCGTTGATCCAGAACATCTGACTGATACCTCTTTGCCGCCGCCCGTCGCCATCGAGGATATGCGGGTGGACGGCCAGTCCGTGCCATTGGGGACTGACAAGATCATTATCCCGCCGGGTCATGAACAGTTTGAGTTTCGATTTGCCGCGTTGTGTTTTGAAGCGCCGGAGCAGTCGCGTTTCCGTTATCGTATTGTGGGATTGGACAAGGGATGGGTGGAAGCCGATACCTTGCGCGTGGCCGATTACACGCATTTGCCGCCAAACGATTATCGTTTTCAGGTCATTGCTTGCAATAGCGACGGTGTCTGGAACAAGACGGGCGCCACTTTGGATTTTACCGTCGAACCGTATTTCTACCAAACCCGCTCGTTCATTGTGCTCATCAGCGCGCTCATTTTGGGCGTGGTAGGTCTGACCGTCCGTACGATAGCCACGCGCAAATATCGCCGAGCGTTATTGCGCCTGGAACAGCAGCATGCCATCGAAAAGGACCGGGCGCGCATCGCCAAAGACATCCACGATGATATTGGCGCGGGATTGACACAGATCACCCTGCTGAGCGAGTTGGGCCGGCGGCAACCGGAACAGTCAGGCGCGCAATTGGAACGCATTTCCGATGCGGCGAGAGACATGACGCGGGCCATGGACGAGATCGTTTGGGCCGTGGACCCGCAACGCGACACTCTGGCGAGTCTAATTGACTACATTTCCGCCTATTCCGAGGATTTCCTGAGAGCAGCGGGGATTCGTTGCAGGATGGATTTTCCTGCGGCAGTTCCGGCGATGCAAATTGACGCGGAATTTAGATACAATTTGTTTCTGGCATTGAAAGAGACCCTGAACAATATCGTCAAACATGCGCGGGCCACCGAAGTCTGGCTGCGTTTGAGCCTTTCCTCGGGAGCGTTCACATTGGCCATCGAGGACAATGGTCACGGCTTCGAAATCAACAACGGCGGTGGACCAACCGCTTCGGCCGACCGGCTTAGTTCGGGTCTCGGGCTGCCTAATCTCAAAAATCGTTTGGAGGCCGTGGGCGGACGTTGCGTCATGGAAAGTTCACCTGGAAAGGGCACGCGCGTAAAAATGACGATACACCTTAATGGCACACTATCACCAGTTATGGCGATTGGCAGGAATGGACCTGAAAAGTAATGTAAGCTGCACTGAGCCTGACAAACCGTGTTTCGGTCGTCAAACTGAAATAGTTCGACGCTTTGCGAAGTCGTTGAAGGCCCCGGCGCGAACTATGAGTATTTCAGTTTCCATCGTTGAAGACGACCACAAGGTTCGGGAAAGTTTGTCCCGATTGATAGACAGTTCCGAGGGATACCGCTGCGTCAGCGAGCACGCCAGCGCCGAGGATGCGCTCGAACAGATTCCCAAAGTCCGGCCCCATGTCATCCTGATGGACATCAATTTGACCGGCATCAACGGCGTGGAATGTACCCGGCGGCTCAAGCCGTTGCTGCCGGGCACCCAAATCATCATGCTCACGGTTTATCAAAATACAGAACATATTTTTGACGCGCTGACCGCGGGCGCAACCGGCTACATGCTGAAACAGACCCGGCCCGACCAACTATTGAACGCCGTTCGTGACGTGCATGAAGGCGGCTCCCCGATGAGCAGCCACATCGCCCGCAAAATCGTTCAATCATTCCACCAGCACGCCCAGCGCGGTGAACCGCAAAGCCTCTCACCTCGCGAAGCCCAAGTCATCGAATTGCTTGCCAAAGGTTATCTCTACAAGGAAGTGGCCGACAGCATGGGCGTCACGTACGCCACGGTGCATACCCATATCCGGCACATTTACGAAAAGCTGCAGGTCCGCTCCAGGACGGAGGCGGTGGTCAAACATCTCTCCCGCAACCATGCAGCCGCCAACGATGCGCCCGCGCCGGAAATCTGCGCGCAATAAAGTTTCGATTTCGCCCCCGGGTCCTGGACTGCAGTAACAGCCCCGCTCTCTCCCGATGCGGTACGCAGACAGTCACCAACAAGCGGAAAGAGCGGGGGCGACACCGCTTTCGAAACAGCGTCAGTCGAATCAGAAGTCCTCAACCGGTTCAAAGCCGCGCCACAGGCACCGTGCGCCATGACCGTTCGATGCTCAAAAAATGCCCGACCCCTTACTCCAAATGGAAAACCTCTTTGAGCGGTATCGAAACCGGCGAATTATCCGCGTGAACCTCCATAAGCGGGGCCATATAGTCCCACCACTTGCGCATGACTGGCAAACGCACAAGCCTGGGCGCTGAATTATTGTCAGTCAATTTTTGCGTGGCGAACAGCGTCAGTGTTTCCTCGTCCAGGAAAATCGAGTACTCGCAAATTCCCGCCGCGCGCAGTTCCTTTTGCAGCTCCGGCCAAATTTCGTCATGGCGCCTTTTGTATTCGGCAATGACACCGGCCTTCAATTTCATCTTGAATGCGTTGCGCTGCATTGTCTATTCACCCCGCGCCAGTGACGGTCGCGAATCGAAACGCGAGGGACGCCACGCCACGCCGCCGCCGCCCGTAAATCGGGCGGAACGCTCCGCGTGCGCGTGAAACGCCGAAGCGATATTTGTCTCCTCAAGCGCCAATCGCAGGTAATCATACATAATTCCGCTGGTCAGGCTCCCGCCGGGAATCGTCAGTTTCAACACATTGGTTCCCGCCCGCATCAAAGAAGCGTCAAAGACGACGTCGTGCTCGCTCCAGGAACCGGCAATTCCATCACGATTGATCGTGGCATTATAAACCAGGTCCGTCACGGTTCCGGCGGAACAATCATTCATGCTGACGACGAGCCGCCGTGTACCGACGCCGCAAACGGCCAAACGCAAGATCGCCTTGCCGTGAGGCGCCCGGGGCAAATTAAAGAAGACGGACCACGTGGTGCCGCGCCCATATTCGAATGCATTCGTGTCGGTCGGGTCTTCATCATGCGGAACCTGTTCGAAAAACCAGTCCTTCCGAAAATCACTTTGCCCAATTATATAATTCACATCCCGTGGAAATAGATGGGGATATTGAACATACCAGCCCCAATGATAGTAATCGTTGCCTTTGAAAAATTCCCGGGCGGAGCGGTTGGGAATGCCGATGTCCCAGACTTGCCGTCCGTAACGCACCGGCCGCCAAATCAGTTGTCCAACGTCCAACGAGCCGCCGGCCGAGACGGTCACATTGGAGAAATCGTATTCGCCCAGAACGCCGTCGGCAATGGCATGGAGCGTGTAGCGGCCGGGACGAACGTTGGGAATGGAAAAATGTCCGTCGGCATCTCCGCGCACCCAAAATTCATAACCCTTGGCGTCATTTTGCCAGTCCACTTTCGGTGAGAAACCAAACCGTCGAAAACGATTTTGCCGCCTGCGGCCGCCTGGATTTTCCGCGTTTGACCCGCCCGAATTGGTCTCATCTTCATCGTTTAGCAAATCGAACGAATTAAAGCGGTGAAACCTGCCGAAGACCGCCGGCGCCGTGTAATCCGGCTCGGAGAGGCCGACCAATAAATTGCTGACCTGCAAAGCGGGCGACTGTGGATCATTGACAATCAATTGTCCCGCGACCGTCCCCCGCCCGGCCCTGTGCGGATAATCCACGCCCTCAGCCCACTCGTATGGCCAGGCCTGGGCCTCTTGTTTGGCGCGTTGCAAGGCATCCCGCCACATGGCATCATGAGTCGGCCCCGAATTGCAGTAAATCAGGAATGGCCCAACCACTTTGTTCCACGCTTCGTTTGTGCCGATGTTGCAGATGCTGCCGCCGTAATGGCTGCTGCGCCAGTAATTCAGCAGGCAGGGCGGCGCCGGAGCATCCAGGTCATCGGTGAACGTGCAATCGCGGTGCGCAACCAGTTCCATTTTCGTGGGACCGCCGCTCAAATACTCGGTGGAAGGATTAATCAGCCAGATGCCAACGTGTTTTGCGGTGCTTGACCATCCCCATGCGGGGGTGTCGAATTGATTGGCCGTGTAATCATATTTATGTTCCACCTGGCCCGCATAAAGACCAGTGTTCATCCGCCGGGCTTCCAGAAAGTTCAGCACCGTTCCATGGTCCCAATCATACGCCGTTATCGCCTCCTTGTTCCGATTTGAATCCACAGTCATCCAATCAAAAATTGCGTCGTTCAGTTTGGCGCAAAAGCGCGCCTCGCCTATGGATGCGGCGGGATAATTCGCTGGATGCGAGAATTGACAATAGGTATAAAGAGCCGTATCGCCGGCTGCCAAACTGTATCGAAATTCAATATCTGCCGCCGGAACGCCCATCGGATGGCCGGGATAAACCCCGCTGACAGAAATTTCGCCGCGTTGTCCTCCATTGCTTTTCGGGTCAATGGTGATCCGGCTCGCGCGTCTGAGCCGGGAAACGTCGTACGACCAATATCCGCCCGAAGCGGAACCCGACCCCTCGTCCAACATCTGAAAATTTTTGTAATTCAGCTCCGTCAGACTTCCTGACCGCTTCGATACACGCGCGATAACCAAACCGTTGTCGAGCGTAAAACTATTTTGGTCTTGCGAAATGACGACCTTGTCCGCCGCTGCCGCCGAAAGACAGCCGGCACAGGTCAGAAGGACTAGCAGTTTCCATTTCATTAAATTAGCGGCCATTGATGGGAGATCCCCATGCATCGGGGCCCACCCTCGTTTCATAAGCCGTGAGCAGGTCCAAAAAAGGAACACGAAACTTTCCATGAATATGACAAACACACTCAATGCGCGGCGAGGAGCCACGGATTATTCTAGGCAAGCGCCCTCCGCCTGCCATCGCCAAAACTGAGTAGGCCGTTTTGATTGCTTGACGATTGCACGGGCGCAACTTATTCAATGAACGGTTTTGATATGAAAATGGCCTGGCTTCGCGTGTTTGAGACAACAATTTCGATTCTTGCTCTTTCTATTTTTCGGTCGCCCGCGCAGTCCGTTCTCACCCCGACCTCCGTTTTAAACGAAATGCAACTGGTTGGCGATTGGCAGCTCGCGCATCCGGTAACAGAACGGCCAACGGGCTGGATTTGCGCGGCGGGTGATATTGGCATGATGGCGCTGTCCGGCATCTCTGGTGACCCTAAATATCGCGACGCCATGCTCGCCAAAGGGGATGCCAATGATTGGCAATTACCGGAATACCGCGGCCGCAAATATCACGCCGACGATCAATGTATCGGCCAGGTTTGGTCCGAGCTTTATTTCTTGTACCGCGAGAACCAAATGATCGCGCCCATGCGCGCGAAAATGGACTTTATTCTGGCCAATCCGCCCGCGGACCAAAGTCTCGATATGATCCAGGGTAAAACCCCCCAATCATGGTCCTGGTGCGATGCCTTGTTCATGGCGCCCCCGTCATGGCTGCGGTTATATGCCGCGACCGGGGATGAACGCTATATAAACTATGCGCTTACAAATTTCTGGCGCACGGCCGACTTTCTTTATGACAAGGACGACCATCTTTTTTTTCGCGACAGCACGTTCTTTGACCAGCGCGAGCCGAACGGCGCCAAAGTTTTCTGGAGTCGCGGAAACGGCTGGGTCTTTGCCGGGATCGTTCGCATCCTGCAATATCTTCCTAACAACCATCCTGATCGTCCGCGGCTCGAACAATTATTCCGGGAAATGGCCGGGGAAATCCTGGACTGCCAGCAGCCAGACGGGCTATGGCGTTCCAGCCTTCTTGATCCAAAAGACTATCCAATGCCGGAAGTGAGCGGTTCCGCGTTGTTCACCTATGGTTTGGCTTGGGGCCTCAATCAGGGATTGCTTGACGGAAATGTCGAACCCGCTGTCTGGAAAGCCTGGAGTGCGCTCGTCAATTGCGTGGACGCAACCGGCAGGGTCACCCATATACAACCCCACGGGGCCGGCCCCGCCCTGTTTCCCGAAGATTCAACCGCTCCGTACGGCGCCGGCGTTTTTCTTCTCGCGGGCAGCGAAATGTATCGCCTCGCCGTTCTCAGCCCGGCAAGTCCGGTGGCTGTGAGAGTGAGGAATCCCGCGGACTTTCGTCGTGATTGTGAGACGGTTGAGATACCCCTCACTGGAACAGGCGCCCCGCCGGCGATGCTTCGTCTGTCTGATTCCACAAAGCGCATTGCCGTCATGGACGGTGTGTCATCCCGAATTCTGGATTCTCAAACTTATTTTCCTTCGACGAACCAGGAAGAACTGCTCTTTCAAGTTGACCTCGCGCCTGACGAGACCCGGAAGTATTACATTCTGGACGCATCCAGATTGCCAGCCGTACCGGAACCCATCATCAAAACCTTCGCCCGTTTTGTGCCGGAACGTTATGATGATTTTGCCTGGGAAAGCGACCGCATCGCTTACCGCATGTATGGGCTGGCGCTGATACCAGCCGAAGGCACCATCAGCAGCGGTCCTGACGTTTGGATCAAAAAGCATCGCCAATTAATTGTGGACCTGATGTATAAAACCGGCCGTTACCACTATGATAACGGCGAGTACATGGACGACTATCGCGTGGGCAACAGCCGCGGCTGCGGGGGCCTGGGCATTTGGGACGGAAAGCGCCTTCATGTATCCAGCAACTATCACCATTGGAAATTAATCACCACAGGCCCAATCCGCTCTGAATTCGAATTAACGTACGATGCCTGGGACGCCGGTCACGGAAGGATGGTGGCGGAAACCAAGCGCATCAGCATTGACGCCAATTCCTGGTTCAGCAAAGCACAAAGCACGTTCACCAGCGACGAGGATTCTCCTTTAACCATCGGCGTGGGATTGGCCGAGCGCGCGTGCGGCACGAATGGCGTGGAGATGATTTCAGACGACCGGCCCGAAGGATGGATGAGTTATTGGCAGCCCGAAGACAAACCCAAAGGCCGTATTGGCACGGCCATTCTCCTGCCAAAGGACGCCGTTGAAGCATTCACCAATGACAAGCCAAACCTCCCCGAATCAAAAATCCACGCCCAGGTGCCGCAGCCGACCCACGAAGGCGCGCCGCCCATTCGCAACCTGCTCGCCATTACGACAGTTCATCCGGGCGCGCCTTTTGAATACTATTTTGGCGCCTGCTGGAACCGCAGCGGCGATTTTACCAATGCAGACCAATGGGCGGCTGAAGTCAAACAAATGGCCGAACGGCGAGACCAACCTTTGCAAGTGACCGTGGGTAACTGATCAGGCGGGCGAACAAGACAAATCACCGGCCTATGGGATGGCGATAGAGACTGGCAACGTCAAAAAACCGGATCGGCTCCGATGGACCCATGACCTGACGCCCCGCATGCGACGCGAAAATCATAAATCGCAAATCGTAAATGGCCGCCTTTCCCGCTGCGCGCTCTGCGGCAGCCAAACTGACGTTCCTGCCCAGGCCCGCATCACCCGTTGTGGCGATAGACAACGAAACCGTCCGCGTTGAAACTAACCCGATGAATCGGCGGTTTCTTTTTGTTTTATTATCGCTTTTATGCCTTGTCCAGGGCGTTGCGCAGGGGAAAGAGTTTAACGTTCGCCATTTCGGGGCGACCGGTGACGGCGCCAGCATGGACACGGCAGCTTTTCAAAAAGCCTTTGATGCCTGCGCCGCCAGCGGAGGCGGTACAGTCGTGGTGCCTGCGGGACGATATCTCATCGGCAGCGTCATATTGGGAAATCGTACCATATTACATTTCAAACGCGGGGCTGTTCTTATCGCCAGCCCGAACATCGCGGAGTACCCGGTAATACAAGTTCGATTTGAGGGCGAGTTTGTGCCGGGCCATCGGGCGCTAATCTATGCCAAAAACGACAGCGACATCGGCATAACAGGCGACGGCTCAATCACCGGGCCGCCCTTGAGCATCAGCCGGCTGCGTAAACCCCGCGGGCCGGTGTTAATCGAGACTTGCGACTGCACAAACGTCACCCTCGATGGCTTTACAACGCAATATGAGCGCCTTTGGTCTATTCATCCCCTGCTTTGTCAGAACCTAACCATCAAAAACCTCAAGATTCATTCGGTCGGCCTCAACGGCGATGGAATTGATGTGGATTCATGCCAGAACGTGCTCATTGACCACTGCGATATCAATACGGGAGACGACGCCATCTCGCTTAAATCCGGCCGGGGCGAGGCGGCAGTGCGCATGGATCGGCCCACGGAAAATGTAACGATCAAGGATTGCACGCTTGTCAGCAGTATATTTGCCGCGATTGGGATTGGCACTGAATTGTCGGGCGGCATCTCCAATACGTTGATTGAGGATTGCACCCTCTCGGGCCATCAGAACGGCATTTTTATGAAAAGCCGGGACGGACGCGGCGGCTATATAAAGAATTTCACTGGAAAAAACCTGACCATTCGTGATTCGCCAACCTTTCTGGGCATCCAGTTGCTCGATAAGGGCATCCAGGCAAGCGATCCGGTTTTGGGCGATCCGGCTGAATGGACGCAACTCAGCAATATCCATTTCGAACATATCCGCGTGGACAACATCAATTACCTTTTGCGCGCCCGGGACGTGCCCTCTGAACGCCCCATTGACGGATTCATTCTGTCTGACGTGCGCGGCACCTGCGAACATGCCTTGAATATGGCGTACATGAAAAACGTTACCTTGTCTGGAATTGATGTGACCAACTACGAGGGACCACTTCTTACTGAAACTCACGTCGAGGGCACCGGGCTGTCAGACCCGAACTGAAGATTGCGAGCTTCCGGCCACGGCATAAAAATTCCCTGATGGAACGGATTCCGAATTTAACCCGTTGGGCATTTTATTGGGCGTCTATATCCGGCGAAGCCGTGCGAACATTTTTGTACTGCACGTCGCCGGATCCGCCAGCCACATGCACCGGTCCCGCATAGATGACGGCCAATTCGGCAAGCGACGCCGAACGGTCGCTGCCAAATCCTGAAAGCCCAATCAGCCGCAGTTTATTGGCGTCAACTGTTTTTCCAAAAAAAATCTTTTGCTCGTCGAAAGTGGATGACAGCAGTCCGGCGGCAATATCCGCCCAACTCTTGCCACCGTCATGGCTGATTTGAACCTTGTATTCTCGAATGTCACCCTGGTGCTCGCGCTGATTTTGTCGCGGCATCAAGACCAGTCCGTTCAGCAGCGCCGGTCCGGGGAAAGTGATTTCAATTTCATGCGGATAATCCGCGGTATGGCCACGACGGTCAGCGCTGGACCAGAATGTGTTTGGATCGCCATCTATAATTTCGTCCGCCGGCGCGCCATCCGCGACGGCAGAAGCGCCAAGTTCGCGCATAATGCGGGTATCAAAATGCAGGCTTTGAAAATCCCTCGTGGAGAGTTCGGTTTGCGGTTGGAATGCGTCACTTGCCATATAATCAAGGAGCGATCGGCGCAATTGGCGGGCGACAGGACCTCGAGTCTCATCCAGGTCAATGGAACAGACCATTAATTTGCCCGCTCCGATTTTCGCTTCGAAAATGACACCGAGTTTGTAATTGCGGTTCCAGTCGTCAATGGCCCAAACGATTGGTTGCAACCGGGGCGGCAATTTATCGAGATTGACGGCGCGCGTGTTGCGCAACAGGTCCGTCCATTGCCAATCGCAATTGGGTTCGGTTGGGAATTCGGCCAGCGCCGGTTGGTTGGTCTCGCACCAAAGGCCGAGCATTCTACTCCAGGTCGGCCCCATGAGGGCGTTCCAGAATATCGGCGTGCGCCCCAGAGGCGGACTTGACCAATCCAAATCCTCATTGCGCGGTAGAAACAGAACCTTGCCGCCGGCCGCCAGCGTCTTTTCGGCTTCGGACCACGAATGCGTCACGGCCACACCCGCGGGAACCGCGTCGGAAATCCACGCGGGATAAACCCAAAAATTCCAGTCATTTGAGTATTCGGCCGATGCGGATGACTTTACCTGGACAACCAGCTTATAGGCGGCTGGCGCGGTGAGTTTGGACAGGTCGGCGGAAACTTCTCCGGCGGCAAAACCTTTGCCAATCGGGATTGTTGTCTTCGGAAACGCGCCCTGTTGAACAGTACTGCCGTTGGCGCCTCGAATTTCCCAACTGACCAACGCATTTGTTAGCGCGCCTTCTCCAAAATTAGCAATTTCAACCACCGACGCGAATGGATCGGTCGTTGTAAAAACGCGTTTCTTCAGCCGCGCAAGCGGGACGACGGCATTGCAAAATTTTGTGAATTCGCGGGGCGTGGTATAGCCTTTGCCTTGCCAAAATGGATCGAGCACACCTACGAGGGCCGTTCCCTGCCCGGTGTAATCGTGCAGATCCAGCAATTGGAAGCCCTCAAGGCCGGGCGTGCGCAAATTGGCTTCAATTTCCTCCTTGTAACACTCAAGCTGGAAACGGCCGGATGCCCAGGCAAACTGCCTGTCCATATCCAGGACGCCGTGCGCAGCCGCGGAATCGCGAAAGATCTCAAAATTTCCGGGTCGCATAAAACCAGTGAACTTTTTGATGATGCCAAAATTCGGATAGGCACACCACTGCCCGACTTCGTGCGCAATAACCGGAACATCAATACCCGCGACGGCGCCGCGGTAGTCGCTCCCGAACCAGCCGCCGGGTCCGCGTACATGGTTTGGGCCGATGCGTCCGACGACCAAATAATCCGCTCCACCATTGATGGGCTCCTCAGGTGAATTAATCAGCGCCCAGCCCGTGTCCGGCGTGTACAGATGCCTCGGATCCTCGGCCCGGAAATGTTTGACCCATTTGGGCAGCGTCTCTTTCCAGCGGCCATGCGCTTCGTTGCTCGCTGAAATGAGCATGAGCGAGGGATGATTTCCGTAGTCACGGATGATTCGTTCCGTTTCCGAATAGAGTTGTTTCTCAATCACGCCTCCAGGCTCAAAGGAATTCCACATCCCGCACTCGACCTGAAGGTAAATTCCCAATTCATCCGCCGCATCGAATGCGGCCTCCGGCGGACACCAGGAATGAAAGCGCATATGGTTCAAGCCGTATCGCTTGCACGTCTCAAAAATCTTCTTCCACGATTCAACGTCCGTTGCCGGATAGCCGGTCAGCGGAAAATCGCCCCCGAAATGCGTGCCTCGAAAGTAGATGGGCCGGCCGTTGAGAATAAATTGGTTGCCCCGCGCCTGGAAATCCCGCAGGCCAAAGACATTGGTGGTTATTTCGTCGAAATTCAATTTGGCAGAGCCGCCGCGAACCTCAATGCGCAAGCCGTAAAGCGATGGCGAAAATTCACTCCAAAGTTGCGCGTCATCCCCAAGATTTACGTCGGCTATGACGGGAGCGTTGGTATCCGAAAAATCATTAAAACTTTCACTGCCCGGCACAACATCAATTCGCGTGGTTCCACGCATTGACTCAATGGAAAATGAAATTTTGCCACTGGCAGGCATGCCGGAGATGTTGTGCAGATTCATTTGCGCCCGGATGCTCTTTGTTCGTGCGTTTGGAAATATCCGCACGCCATCAACCCACACCGGCGCGGTCGCGCGGAGTTCAATTTTTCCCGCGATACCGTTCCAGGCGTCGTCCAGCGAATCCGATACGCTGTGAGCGTCCGGGCGATAGGGGAGAATCATCCGGTTGTCCACGCGAATGGTCAGGCGATGCGTTCCCGGCGGTACGATGCCCAAATCATATTCATGCGGCGTGCAAAGACTGATGTCCGAGCCGACCTCGTGATTTTCCAGCCAAACTGTTGTTTTCCAATGCGGCCGTTCGAGGAACAGCACAA
The DNA here is from genome assembly GCA_050737335.1 of Limisphaerales bacterium. Taxonomy (GTDB): domain Bacteria; phylum Verrucomicrobiota; class Verrucomicrobiia; order Limisphaerales; family UBA11358; genus UBA11358. Next base: position 17,258 of record JBOHXA010000690.1, read on the forward strand.
CGCGCCTGCCCTTCCAATCGCGCGGAACCTGGACGTCACGCTGATACCAGGCCGCGCCAAGGTAATGGCGGGGCGGCTGGCAGAGAAATGGTACTTTGACATGCTCATCATTTGTGTAAGGCGCATAATTCTTCCGCAAATACCAGAAGTGGTCATACAGGGACAACACCCACGGCGTGCTAATACTGATTTTGTCACCGTAACCCTGCGCCTCGAGAATGCCGGGCAATCTGATTTTGTCTTGAAGCTTTTCGTCAAACCAATGTTCAGCAAGCCCCTGGTCGCCGGGATCAAGTTCAAAGCGCCATTCACCGGCTAAAGACATCGAATTTTCAGCAACCGCAATTCGTGCGGCCAGACCAGTCGCCAGCAAGGCAAAACAGATGATTTTGGCAAATGGAATGAAAGGTCTGGGCATGTTGATGCCAGAGTTTAGAGAAGAGCCGCCGCTTATTGAATCGCCAAATCTGATTATGTGATCGTAACGTCAGCACAAAGCAGCGGCGCATTCGCTGAGGAATTGCCGATGGAGATTTTAGCCGTTCCAGGCTGACAAACAAACCGTCGAGTTTCTTCCGCCCAATACCAAAACGCGGGCTCTTCGCGGGGCACTTCGAAGGAGACAATTTTTTCTTCGCCGGGTTGCAATTCGACGCGCTGAAACGCAGCCAACTGCTTGATCGGTCTCCTTACAGGCGAAACCGGCGGCGTGATGTAAAGCTGAACCACTTCCGCTCCAGCCCGATTGCCGGTATTAGTGACAGTGACTGAGAGAGTGAGCTTTTGGCCGGGTTTCAATTTTGTCCCGGACATTTTGAGTTGGCCGATTTGGAAGGTCGTATAGCTAAGACCGTGGCCGAAAGGATAAAGAGTATCGCCCCGGAAATACATATAGGTTCGCCCTTTCCGGATGTTATAATCATGGAAATCCGGGAGTTGATCCAGTGAGCGGTACCATGTGCAGGGCAATTTTCCGCCGGGATTGTACTCCCCGAAAAGCGTCTCCGCGATGGCCGCGCCCTGCGCCTGCCCGGCCGCCACGGCGCATAGAATGGCCGGCAGATTTTCCTGTTCCCAATTAATTGCGACGGTGTTGTTGGTGGATAACACGAGAACGGTTTTCGGATTGGCAGCATAAACGGCCTGAATCAATTCCGGTTGGGCGCCGGTCAATCCAATGGTTTTGCGGTCATGTCCTTCTCCCCCCACTTCTTCGTTGACCCCGCAGACGAGGATCACGACGTCGGCGGTCCGTGCCATATCCACCGCTTCCTGAAACATTTTTTCATCCTTTCCGCCAATGACGGCGCATCCCGGTTTGAACACCACTTCCGGGCGGCCCGGGCTGGCGGGCATCGGCACAAGAGGATGCAGTTCGAGTTGTTCGATAGCCAGAAGATGTCCTTTGCCGCCATGAAATCTCAAAAATATGGTGTGTTCACCGCTTATCCCCTTCAGCGGGGCTGAAACGTTGACCCATTTCTGCCAACTACCGGTGCCTGGCGCCATGAACGTGCAGGCCAGTGGGCCGGCCAATTGATCCAAATGCACTTCAACGCGGCATCCCTTTGCCGCGGCACTGGATACGCGCGCGTGAATCTCCGACTTGCCGCTGAAGTCGGCCTTTGAATATTCCGCCCAGGAACCATTATCAACATAGGTCAGGGCCGTGCGTCCCTCCGAAGAGGATTGGATTCGAATATTCGGGCTGTTGGAAACAATTCCCAAATTTGGAACATACGGGATTACTCCGAGATGTTCAGCGATACCTTGATAGGGAGAAATTTGCACCAATGGCGATCCGCTATAACCGCACAGGATACAGTCTCCGGCCAGCGGGCCAATCACGGCAATTTTTTTCAAAGCCGTTTTATCCAATGGCAAAAACCCGGAATCATTTTTCAAAAGCACGATTGATTGTCGCGCGGCCTCCACCGCCAATGCGCGGTGTGCGGGGGAATCCACCATTGCAAAGGGTATTTGCGTGTAGGGGACGCGTTGGGGAGGATCAAATAAGCCCAGTAAAAAGCGCACCGTCAAGAGACGGGTGACGGCTGTGGCGATCTCTTCCTCACTAATCAATTCCTGATTCACCGCCGATTTGAGGCGGCCTTGCAGCGTGCCGCCGCAGTCCAGGTCGCATCCGGCCTGAATGGCCATCGCCGCGGCAATCGGCGAGGTGGCTGCATAGTGATGCGAATCACAGATACAGCCAATGGCGCCGCAATCCGAGGTCACATAACCACGAAACCCCCATTGCTCACGCAATAGATCAGTCAGCAAAAAGTGGTCGGCGCAACAAGGCACTCCGTTCACCGCATTATAGGCGCCCATCAATGTGAACACATCTCCATCGATGACCGTGGCACGGTAGGCGCGTGTGTAGTATTCCCAGAAACTGCGCGCATCCACCGACGCAGAAGTCCGGATGCGGTCACTTTCGGTGTTGTTGCAAATGAAATGCTTTGAACAGGCGGTGGTTTTAAGATAGTCCGGGTTGTCTCCCTGCATGCCGCGTACCATCTGCACTGCAATCGCGGATGCGAGGCAAGGGTCTTCGCCCGGCGCTTCCTGGCAGCGACCCCAGCGTGGGTCGCGATGCAGATTGAGCGTGGGCGGGGAATAATAACTCAAGCCGATCTTTTCGCGATTGTCATAAGCGCGGGCTTCGTCGGATACCGCCGTGTAGATGCGGAAAATCAATTCAGGGTTCCAGGTTGCGGCCAATGCCAGCGGCACCGGGAAGCAAGTTACCGGCGCGGACCGAAGCAGACCGTGCAAGGCTTCGCCGCTGTAATAGCTGTAAGCGGGAATATTTAGCCGGCTGACGGCTTCGGCTGCGGGCGCGTTATCCAATCTCGAGCCAAGCTGGCCGATCTTTTCCTCGAGCGTCATTTCGTCCGTGAGTTTTTTTGCGCGTTTCCAGGCTCTTTGATAGGCTGCATCCGAAATTCCAGCCCGCTTGCGCTGTTTTCTTTTACGCGGCGAAGCCTTGATCGCTGACGCAACAGGAATCAATCCAAATGCAAGAAACCCGCCGCCCGCGGCGAGGGTTGAAAGAAATTTTCTTCGGCTTAATTCAGTTATCTGTGATTTCATTTTGTGAGGCGGTCGAGAACATCGTGGTTGCGGGCAGACACTATCCCGCCTTCGCCCTAAAATATGTGTTTCCGGCTAAATGCCAGTCGGCGTCTTCCCATAATGAAAAAAGCGGTTCGCCGAAATTCGACAGGCTGGAGCCTTTGAAGTCCATGGCCGCGACAATGCGAAGAGAATCGCCATTGTAACGTTTATACCAATCCCAACTGACGGCGGGATTGTCCGGCCAGATTAATGGGCCGTAACATTCGGTGACGATGGCGCTCAGTTTCTTGCCCGATGGCGTTGTAAGGCGTGTCAATTGCGATTGAAACCAATTTCGCGTTCGATCAAGCATCGCGGGGTAATGCCGGCGACAGGCGCTGTCCCACGCATTGGAAAAGGCCGCAAAGTCGAAATTTGTCGGGCCGGGCGACGGTTTTTGACCTTGAAAAACGGCCACATTTCCGCCAGGGAAACGATTTATGTAAAACGGCACTCCGGGAAAAGACTCGTGGTCCTGCGCGTCGCTAATAACACCGGGCATGAAATGGAGGTCCACAACATCGTAGTCGTCGGTCAGCCGGGCGCCGTAATTTGGGTCGCCGTTCGATGAGTAAGAAATGGGGATTTTTTCATTCGCGACTTCCGCCCGAATCGGCGCAGCCATCCAACCGTTGATATGCCGGAAAATGGCGTTCGCCTCGGCGGAATTTCTTTTTGCCTTCCTCAAAGCGGCCACGCGGCCACCGGCAAAGTTCGGCACTTCATTCATCGGCGCGATCCACACAGCGCGTTCCAGCGCGCCGTCCTCGCGCATCATTTTCAATGCTTTGACCCAGACTTCGCCATAGCGTGTGAACTCGCGCTCTTCATCGGCTTCTTGAATGACAAAATTCGAATCAGCATGCCCGAACATACTCAGCGCGTCCCACGAATCCAGTCCCAGCCAAATTTTGTGCTTCCGGCAATGGTCGGCCAATTCGGCGACTTTTTTTCTGACATTACAAGTGATGGTGACCGGACGCTCACCCCATTGCGGCACGTTCTTTGCCGGGTCCCAGTTCTTTTCAAAGCGTGATTCGGACTCAAGGAAGGCCCATGGAAAACAATCTACCCGCAGCGTGTTGTAACCACGTTCCGCGGCCTCGGCCACACGGCGTTCCAAATCTTCATAGGCTCCGCCGGGGCAATTGGCGAACAACCAACTGAAATCCCACATCGAAATGGCCAGTCGGCTGCCTTTGTTGAAGTAAGTGTTCCCGCGCAAAGCTGGCGCGGTAGTTTCAGCCTGCGGCGCGGCTGCCATTGTCATGGGCAAAGCCGCTGAGAGGGGCAATGCGAGTGAGGCTTTTTTAAGGAAATTACGTCGCGAAATAAAATTTGTTTTCATGCTGCAGAGTCCAAACCTAAAACAATGGCACTTGCGTATCGTTTCCACCGGGCTGCTTGAAATGCAGAACCTGGCCATTGGGCGTTGTTTCAATCCTGCAAGATTTTGCCAGCGACGCTGTTTGTTTGGGCGTGACTTCCACGTAGAAAATTCCAACCCGATGCGACACTTCGTCGCCCGCTTTGAACCGACGGGGATGATTGGAATAAGAACCATAAAGGATGTCCGTATAGACGGCAAGGCCCGAATATCCATGTGCCTCTGCATAAGCCATTCCCGCTCCATCCATCATGACAACGCCCAATCTGCCACCCACGTTGGCCCATGAACCGGGAAGATCAATGGGGTTTTGAGGTTTCCGCCAGTTGAATTTGATTTTGCCACCCTCATCGGAAACCAGCCGCGTGCCCCCGGTGAGCCAATCATTTTCAATTCCTATCGGCACGCCATGTTCGCTTCGCACGGTGATATTCGTTAGCGCCGTCACGCGGTCTTCATAGACCACCGTTTGGCTTCCGACCGAAATCATTTCCAGCGTTTGTTTCAATCGTCCGCCGTCAAGCAGCAAGGCACCCTTTGTTTCAAATCCGTCCGGCTTCTGTTCCCAGGACTGCTCAACGACCTTCGGTTTGACATTGCCTCGATGAGCGAGTTCAAAGGAGCCGACAAATCCGTCAGTGATTGGCACAATAAATTCGGGATTACCTTCATGGTCCTCAATCGGCATGAGCAGACCCATGATCCAATTCTTCCACGAAAATGAGGCGAATTTTTGCAATGTCCGGTGCTCGATAAAATCCACGTAGGGATAATCCCAAACACTTTCTTCCTGCGCATTTACTTCTCGCGCGGCCAGCGGTTTGACGGAGGGGCCAAATATTTTGTGCGCCAGGAAACCATAGGCGGCCTGCTCGACATTGATTGCGTGACGACCAAACCCGGCAGGAGAGCCGGTGAGCGTCAAATTTCCGTGGCACATCACCTGCCAGGAGCGCATATATTGCAGCGTGACTTGTTCCATGTGGGACGCGAATCGGTCCCTCTTCCAAGTCGCCAAGGCAGCATAGAGGTTGATATAAGGCAGTCCGTGCAATTCCCAATCCATTCCTTGGGGATCGGCTGTCTCGCCCCAGGGAAGAATAATTGTCCGAAACATCCGCCATGTGTCCATCAGATGATGGCTCGAGGCCTCTGGAATGGGCTTGCCCGCGTAGGTGTAATCCATCGCCGCCTGGGTCAAAAAATAGGTGCTGCACGCCACA
>JBOHXA010000691.1:0-2887 GCA_050737335.1 Limisphaerales bacterium
GTCTTGAGCACCAAGCCAAAAGCCGCGCCGAAAGTCGCTCCCAAAAATAATGAGGGCGAAAAAATCCCGCCCGAACCGCCCGACCCCAGTGTCAGGGAAGTAACAATCACCTTGAGCACAAACAGGAGCAGCAATAATGGCAGCGCGGACAAGGCACCCGTCAGAACCTGCTGCACCGTCGCATAACCAACACCCTCCACATAATAATGACCGAAAGCGGTCTGCGTGACATAGATGATGATTCCAACCAGCAACATCCCCAGAACGTGCCGGACATAGTAATTCTTCGAAATCCGCCGATCAAAAAAATCCTCGAACCAGTAGATTGATTTGGTGAAAACGGTCGCGACCACCCCCAACAGGCAGCCCAGCACCGGGCAGGCGAACACTAAATACAGGCTGGTCAGATGAAACTTGTATAATTGAAATCCCGGGATGACGAACGAAGGATTGATCCCCAGCAACCAGCGCCCGATATACGTGGCTGTGGCCGTGGACATGGCCACCGGAATCAAGGTCCGGGCGCTGATTTCCGGCAGCAACAATTCGGTGGCGAATAAAATGCCACCGATCGGCGTGTTGAACGTAGCGGCGATGCCGCCGCCGGCGCCTGCCGCCACCAGTGTGATGCGCTGCCAGGCGGGCAGGCGGAGGAGCTGGCCCAGACTGGAGCCGAAGGATGATCCGATCTGGACAATGGGACCCTCGCGTCCGACCGAACCGCCGCTGCCAATGGAGAGGGCAGAAGCCAGGGATTTAATCGCCGCGACAATCGGACGGATAATGCCCTTGTGATAATAAACAGCATCCATGACTTCCGGCACTCCATGGCCCCTGGCTTCCGGGGCAAACGTTTTGACCAGAAAAGCGACTCCCAAGGCCCCAACCACCGGCGCCAGAATAATCCAAGCTCCCCAGGGACTGGCGGGCGTGTGCAGGTTGGTGTCGAAGAAAAAGGAAAGTTTTCCGAGAAAAAAAAGATTATGAAACCCGCCGATTAATCCGCGGAAAATCACGGCCCCCAATCCCGCCACCACCCCCACCAGCACGGACACCAGCCAAAACGTCGGGTGGCCAAGCGGGTGTTTGAGAGCGGTTGTCGAGCTTTTGATTCGCGAAGTCATCCCAGTCCGGTTCCGGTTAATCTCCGACATTATCGTTGATCACGGCGTGGCGACAGTTGTTGGTTATGCGGGCCTCGCCGGTGAAGACATTGCCGGTGATCACCGCCCGCCTCACCGCTTTATCCAGCTCGACCTGTGGCTTGTCTTCCTGAAATTCGCAGCCGCGAACCAATACCGTCCCGGCCTGAGCCTGGATCGCCGCGCGGCCTTCGCCATTTCGATCCCATTGCACAAAGGTGCAATCGCCAAACCCGACCGTCCCGGTGCCCGCAATCTTCGCAATCTGATTGCAAGGCCCCCAAAAAGCGCAGTTTTCAAATCGCACGCTGCCCGAATTGTTCGGCCCAACGCAGACCATCGTCGGATCCGGCCCATGGAATGCTGTAAACTCCCCATTGGAAATGAGAAGTCCATATTCGGAGCTCTCATCCACCTCCACTGAAGTAAAACAGTCGTCGGCGCCGATTCCCAGGAAATTTCCATTGCAGACACCGGCTTTAGATTTGATGAATCTATAGCCAACATTGTAGCCGTAACAGAACGTGTTGAAGACGTATTCCCAGTCGCTGCGGGCAAAAATAAATGCTTCGCCATGCTCTTGCTGCCATTGGAACAACCGCCGATGAATGCTCCACCATGGATTGAAGTGAACGTCCTCAATTCGGCCAATATCATAAATCTCATCCACAAATATGCCGCGCCGCAACGGCTGTCCCTGGACATCGCGAATCAAATGCCGTTCATTGTCCGACGCGTCAATCCCGTTATATGGATTGAGTAACTCCACATCCAGAACGGCCGGGTTTTTTCCTCGCATGGCAATGGCCCATGGATACGGTTTTGGTTCGGCATCCGGTGATTGGTTTGGGTAATAAAGGACCACCCCTTTGAGCGTACTGTCATCATGCATCGTGATGAATGGCGCGCCGTTTTCATTACCCGCATTTTCCGTCACCAAAAAGGTGGTCCCGTCCTCCGTTGGCGTGACCCCGCCCTTGTCCCGAATGCCGTTATGCGCGGGAACCGACTCCCAAACCCCCTTCAACGTCACCGCGCGCGGCAGGTCCAAGTGCCCGGAGAAAAAGTAATTGCCGCGCGGGGCATAGACAATTCCGCCCCCGGCTTCCGACGCCGCGTCAATGGCCTTTTGAAAAGCAGAAGTCGCGTCGGTCTTGCCGTCCCGCTTCGCCCCAAAATCCAGAACGCTATAAACATCGGAAGCTGCCAGAGCAAGGGCCGGCGTCAATGCGATGATGACGACAGCCAAAAGGATCAATCGGCGGCTCATAAATACCTGATGGCGACGGCGGTCCGTTGAACAGCTATAGATATTGCGGCTGTTCCCTGCTCCGCTCGACGGGCCGAAAATTTTCTCAACAGGAATGTTCATGGCGTTTTATCGGGCTGTCAGTCTAACGATACTGGACGGATTAGAAAATACCCGAATTGCCGCCACTGCCGCTTCGGGCGCATCTCAGTTTTTAGATAGGTCGAAATGGCGGTTATCGGGAAAGAGCAGATGCCAGCGGTTATTTCGCCAAAAAGTTTCCAAACAGAGCAAGGTTTCGTCACCGTGGCGGCTACAATATTGGCCAGGACGCGTAAAGCGGCATTGGGCTTTGCAGTCGCAATTGCCGTTCCCTTTACGGCTGGAACAACGAACAATGCACACGCTGGAGATTTTAATTTGCCGGATTCCCAATTTTCTGGCAGAAGGTTTTCAAGGATATGCGTTCACTGAGATTATTTTGCTTATGCATGGC
>JBOHXA010000692.1:0-14035 GCA_050737335.1 Limisphaerales bacterium
AAGGAGATGTCATATTTGTCGCCGATACCTGGAACGACACGATTCGCGCGGTGAGTTCCTCCGGCAGCGTCTCAACCTATGCCGGCCAGGCGGGAGTTTTTGGCAGCACCAATGCCACCGGCACGAACGCGCTGTTCTATGAACCGGGCGGCGTTGCCGTTGACGGCAACGACGATGTTTTTGTGGCTGATACCGGCAATAATGTTATCCGTGAAATTGTCCCGGGCGCAATAGTGACGACGCTGGCCGGCTCGGCCGGAAATTTCGGCTTCATCAATGCCACCGGCGCCAGCGCATTATTTAACGCGCCACAGGGGATTTCGATTGATTCGTCCGGCAATCTTTACGTTGCGGACTATTTGAATAACGCCATTCGTCTGGTGACCCCCGCCGGTGTCGTGACGACCGTCGCGGGGATGCCCGGAAAGTTTGGCAGCGTCAATGGCGCGGGCACAAATGCCCTCTTTTGGGGGCCGCAAGCCGTCGCCGTGGACCCGGACAATAACAGTCTGATTTACGTTGCGGACGGTGGAAATTCCTCCATCCGTCAGCTCTCCTCATCCGGCCAGGCCTGGACCGTCTCTACATTTGCCGGGAACGCCTCGGACGGCAGCGCGGATGCCAGCGGCGCTGCCGCGCGTTTCTTCTGGCCCATGGACATCGCTTCCGATGGGCAGGGAAATTTCTACATCGCCGACGCTCAAAACAACACGATCCGGAAAATGGCCGCGAGCGGAACCGTCACGACGTTCGCCGGTTTCCCCGGCGTGACCGGCAGCGCCAACGCCGCCGGAACAAACGCCTCATTCAATGACCCGGAAGCCGTGGCTGTGGACGGCTCCGGAAATGTTTATGTGGCCGATACGGGAAATTCCATCATTCGTGAAATAACGCCAGGCGGCGTGGTCAGCACGCTGGCTGGCTCGCCCGGCAACGTCGGCAGTTCCGACGGCACCGGGAGCGGCGCCCGCTTTGACGCGCCGCGGGGAATTGCCGTGAACAGCTCGGGCGACGTCTTCGTGGCTGATACGATGAATCATACCATTCGTGAAATTGCGCCGGGCGGCGTCGTTTCAACGTTTGCCGGCTCGCCCGGAAATTGGGGCGGCGCCGACGGCTCGAATAGCCTGTCGCAGTTCGATCGTCCTGTGGGTCTGGCAGTTGACAGCAGTGGAAATCTTTTTGTCGCGGACATGTTCAACGATACGATCCGCGAAATCACGCCCGTCGGGGTGGTCAGCGCCATTGCCGGATTGCCGCGGATTTTCGGGGATTCAGATGGCACGAACGGCGCCGCCGCATTTTTCGAACCCGAAGGCATCGCGGTGGGCGCTGGCGGCGCATTGTATGTGGCTGATTCGGGCAACGATTCAATCCGGCAAATCACTCCGTCCGGCACAAACTGGATTGTGACAACCATCGCTGGTTGGCCGGGGGTGAGCGGCAGCGAGGATGGTTCCGGCATTGCCGCCCGGTTCTGTTATCCCGCCGGCATGGCCGTCAGCGGGGGAAATCTTTTCGTGGCGGATTCGGCAAACAACACAATCCGGTCCGGCTCAATGATCACGGACGATCCTCCCGTGATTTCCTCCCAGCCCCAAAGCCAGACCATCATGGCCGGAATTCCCGCCACCTTCACCGTGAGCGCCAGCGGACAGGACACTTTGTATTATCAATGGTTTTTTAATGGTTCAGAAATTCCCGGCGCAACCAGCTCAACCTATTCACTGGCCGCCGCCGATTCGGCCAATGTCGGAATGTATTCGGTCCTGGTTAGCAGCGGCCTGGGCAATACCTCGAGTTCGAACGCCCTTTTGACAATCTATGCTCTGCCCTCAATTTCGAACCAGCCGCTGAGCCAGACGTGTTTGCAGGGTTCGACGGTTACGTTCACCGTCACGGCCGGCCCGGCGCCGGTGACCTATCAATGGGAGGAAAACGGCCATCCGCTATCAAACTCGGCGAATGTAAGCGGCGCGAACTCGGCCTCGCTCACGCTCAACGACGTCACCACCGCGAGCAGCGCGAACTATTCGGTCGTCGTCAGCGGGACGTACGGCTCGGTTTCCAGTTCGCCGGCCACGCTGACGGTCTTTTACGTTCCGCCAGCCGACTCCATTCAGCCGGTTGCCTGGTGGATGCTCGATGAAGGCGTCGGCACCGTGGCGTACGATTATTCGGGCAACGGAAATTATGGCTCGCTGGGGAGTGGAGTGAGTTGGACGGACGCCGGACATTCAGGCGTCGGCGCGTATTTTGACGGCGCCAGCGGCGGGGATATTGCCATCAATTCGCCATTTTCAGTAACGACCAACTGGACTGCAACGATGTGGGTCAACCGATGGGACACAAAGAATTCATCCGTGCTGGTGGGAGGTCAAAGTTACGCGTTGAAACTGGAGCAATCCCGTGATTCGAGCCACGTCGGCTACACCTGGTATAGCCATGTTGACTACGAACTGAACTATGTGACGCCGGTGAACTCATGGGTCCACCTGGCGTTTGTTGAGACCAGCGACGGTGTTTCCCTATATACCAACGGCGTCCTTGCCGCGACCCTCGCCAACACCGCGCAGTTAAATGCCACGACCATCGGTTTTGGGCTTACCGCGGCCACGTCTGATTACCTGGATGCCACGTTGAATGATGTGCGCCTCTATAACCAGGCGCTTTCCCAGGAACAAATCTCCAATATCTATGCCTATGGCCGCGTCAGCCCTGTCCCCTTCGTCACACTGAGCTCTCCTATCAACGGCGAATCGTTCAGCGTTATGACCAATATCACGCTTTCCGCCGTTGTCGTGACCAATGCCCAAGCCATCTCGGCTGTTCAATTTTATCAGGGCGCGACATTGCTTGGCCAAACTTCCACCGCGCCTTATTCATTCACCTGGACCAACGCGCCGGCGGGAAATTATTCGCTCACCGCCAATGTGCTTTACAACGGCGGCAGTACTGCCGCTTCGCCAGCGGTGGGAATTTACGTCGGAGTCGCCACCAATTCCCCCGGCCTGAATTTTGTATTGACGAATCGAACGTTAAATCTGTCATGGCCTTCGGACCACACGGGCTGGGAATTGGAAGCGCAGACAAATTCAAATTCGGTTGGATTATCAACCAATTGGACGGTCCTCAGCGCGTCGGTTTTGACGAACGCCATGACCATTCCAGTGATTCTCACGAATGGAAGCGTGTTTTATCGGCTCCTATCTCCGTGAGGGCCGCTCGCTTTGCGCGGGAGCCAACGGGAGGAGGCTCAGAGTAATTCGCTTCGCTATTTGACGAATCTCGCTTTTTCTCAGCGTGCAGACTTCAGGCTTTCAGCCTGAAGAACGGCGACCGAGATGCGACAAAATTTTCAGACATTCCATTTTCCATGAGCCCGACAATCCGGGCCCTGCCGCCTTCGCGACTGTGACGGTCGCAGTCCAAATCTCCGCCGTTTCAACTACTCTTTACCCTTCTTCTCGTGCTTCTCGTGCTTGGCTTTGGCGGACTTTTCGCCCCGGGCGGGGTGATGTTCTTTGGAATGTGGTTTTTTCTCTTTGCCTTCGGGGGCGGCGTGGGCTTTTTCGTCCTCCCCGTGCTTGCCGTGACCGCGCTTTTCAGTCCTGGGTCTTTTCGACTCTTCCGCTCTCGCGGCGGGGGCGGGCTCGGCTGCGCCGGTGATGGGCGTCAGGCTTTGGACCTGCACTTTGAGCGCGCTTTTGACTTCCAAATGGAGGTGCAGCTCGATTTCATACTCGCCCAGCGCCTTGATGGGGTGCTCGAGATGGATTTTCTTTTTGTCCAGCGAAATGTCGAACTGATGCTTCAATTCTTCGGCAATCATGCCGGCGGTCACCGAGCCAAACATCTTGCCGTCCTCGCCTGTCTTGACCTTGATAACACAAATCAGCTTTTGAACGCCTTTGGCCAGTTCTGACATGGTGTTGAACTCATGCGCTTCCCGCTCGGCGCGCTTGCGCTTAAGCGCCTCGATGTGACGGCGGTTGGCTTGCGTCAAAGGAATCGCCAGCCGCTGTGGAAAAAGATAGTTGCGCGCGTAGCCTCGGGCCACTTTGACCTGATCGGACTCGGCGCCAAGGCCGACAATATTGTGCGTGAGAATAACTTCAGTCTTCATAAACGTAACGGAAAGTGGTTCAGAACAAAAATGGATCAAAACGGAACGTCATCGTCCTGGGGCGGTTCGGCTTCGCCCGGTTCCGGAGGAGGGGGTGCCGCGGGCGCGCCGGGACGCGACGGCGCGGCGCCATCGCCGCGATTGCCCGAATCAAGAAATGAAAAGCTTTCCAGGACGACTTTTAATTTGCTCATCTTTTGCTTGGTGTTTTTGTCTTCCCACGTGTCCTGTCTGAGACGGCCCTCCACGAGCAGCGGACGCCCTTTTTTCATGTACTGCGAAATCACCTCGGCCTGCCGGCCCCAGACGTCCACGTCCACGAAAGTCACTTCTTCTTTTTTCTCGCCCCCTTCCCCGCTGGTAAAAGTGCGGTTGACGGCCAGCGTGATGCGCGCCACCGCGGTGCCTTTGGGTGTGTAGCGCAACTCCGGGTCCCGGGTCAGGTTCCCGGCGAGGATCACTTTGTTAAAATTGGCCATGGGACTTTCGGGTTCAGGGTTTGCCGGCTGGTTTTGGCTCGGGCGACGCCGTGAACAGGACGCGATAGACATCCTCATTCAGCGCGAACCGGGTGTTCAACTGGGTGATAATGGCCGGCGTGCCGCTAAAAATGATGTTCGCGTAAAAGCCGGCGCTGTGCCTCTTATCGCGCACGCGGGCGAAATGCTTGCGGTCCATCTTTTGCACCGTTTCAACTTTGCCGCCGGCGGCCGAAATCTCCGAGGAGATCTTGTCAAGGGTGTCCTTGACGCCCTCTTCGCGTCCCGCGGTGTTCAATATGAACAATCCTTCGTATCGTTTCATTCTTTTTATTCGTTAATGCGTTGAAATCGTGGTCGGTCAAAGCGGACGGCCCGCTCCAACGTTTTCGCCGCGCCCTGGCGCGGTGAAGAAGGGTCAGCCCTTCAACGCCTCAACATTTCCATTCAACTGCATTGCTTTTTCAATTCCGCCGTCCAGCCAGAGTTCCACCTGCGCTCTCGCGCGGTCCAAAACCTTTTCCAATAATTCCCTCTCAGCCGTGTCAAACCGGCCCAGCACGTGGCCTGTAATCTCGCGCAAACCGTCCTTTCGGCCGATCCCGATTTTCAGGCGCGCAAAGTCCCGCGAGGCCAACCGGCTCTCGATGGACTCCAATCCGTGGTGCCCGCCGCTGCTGCCGCCCGCCCTCAGTCGCAACGTCCCCACAGGCAAATCCGCGTCATCTGAGACGATCATCAACCGGTCCGGGGCCAACTGATAAAATTCCATGACCGCCCCGACCGCTTCGCCGCTGGCGTTCATAAACGTGCGCGGCTCGCACAAAAAGACCCGCTTGCCGTTGAACGCGCCCACGGCCATGCTCGCTCGAAATTTCCTTTCGTTCGCCCACGCGCTCTTCCATTGGGCCGCCAGCTTCTCGACAAGCATAAAACCCGCGTTGTGGCGCGTGTTGGCGTACTCCGCGCCCGGGTTCCCCAGCCCCGCGATGAGAAAAGCGTTTTCCATCCGAGCGGTTGGCCGGGCCGGCAATGTCCCCGACTATTTCTTTTTCTCGGCTTTGGCTTCCGGCTTGGCCTCGGCTTTTTTCTCCGCCCCTTTCTCGGCTTTCGGTTCTTTCGCGGCCCCTTTCTCCGCCCCCTTGGCCTCGCCCTCGGCGCCCTCTTCCTTCTTTTCCTTCGTCATTTCCACGTCCCCGGCTGCTTTGCCTTCGGCCGTCGGCGCCGCTTCTTCTTCCGCTCGGGGCGCAGCCACGGAGGCCACCGGTATGTTTTTGTCGCCCAAAATTTCCACGCCCGGCGGCGCGGTGATTTCGCCGATATGAACGCTCTTGCCGATTTCCAGGGCGGTGACGTCCACGGTGATTTGTTCGGGCAAATCCTTCGGCAGGCAGCGCACCTTCAATTTAAACAACACATGTTCCAAAACGCCGCCGCCGGTTTTGACCCCCGCCGCTTCTCCCACCGTTTCAATGGGAACCTGCACGGTCACTCTTTCATTTTCGGCCACTTCGTGAAAATCCACATGCACGACCTTCCCGTCAATGGGGTGACGCTGGATTTCCTGCACCAGCGCCAGCCGTTTGGCCCGGGAATCGTTCTCAATGGACAAGTCCACCAGCAGGTTTTCTGAAAGGTGATGGTGGATAAGGTCGCCGATTTCGCGCGCGCTGATTTCGAGGCTTTGCGGGGCCGTCTGGCGCCCATAAATGACCGCCGGCACGCGGCCTTTGGAGCGCAATTGCTTGAGCGGGCCCCGGCGCTTTTGCGCCGCCCGCGGAAATGCTTTCAACGGTACTGATTTCATTTTATTAAATCGTTGCGCGGACGCTAACTGGTGCGCCCGCCTTTAAACTCGAAAAGCGAATTGACCGACGAATTGCTGTTAATTCGTTTGATGGCTTCGCCCAACAAACCCGCCACCGACAGGGTGGTTATCTTCACACCGTCAATATCGGGGCGTTGGACTGTATCAGTTGTAATCAATTCGTCAATAGTTGATTTTCGCAACCTTTCAATGCCCGTTTCCCCCAAAATAGCGTGCGATACACAGGCCAATATCTGTTTTGCCCCCCTCTTCTTCAATAAAACGGCGGCTTCGGTCAGCGTCCCGGCCGTTTCGGTCAGGTCGTCCACCAGCAGAATGTTCTTGCCCTTAATCTCACCGATCACCGCCATGCTTTCAACATCTGTCGCGCTTTTGCGGCGTTTGGCCACAATCGCCAGCCCGGCCTCCATGACCTGCGAATACGCGTGCGCCATCTTTAAACCTCCCGTATCCGGGCTCACCACCACCAGGTCCTTGAGATTTTTTTTCTTCAAATGCTCGTACATCACCGGCGCGGCATACAGATGATCCACCGGAATATCGAAAAAACCCTGGATTTGCTGCGCGTGAAGATCCATGGTCAGGATGCGATTGGCCCCGGCGGCCACCAGAAGATTGGCCACCAGTTTGGCCGTGATGGGCACGCGCGGCTGGTCTTTGCGGTCCTGGCGCGCGTAACCGTAAAAAGGTAGCACAGCAGTGATGCGCTTGGCGCTCGCCCGCCGCAAGGCATCTATCATGATGAAAAGTTCCATCAAATTGTGGTTCGTGGGCGGCGAGGTGGGCTGGACGATAAAAACTTCTTCGCCCCGCACGTTTTCTTCGATTTTGACGAATGTCTCGCCGTCCGGGAACGGTTTGATCGTGCATTTGCCCAACGCCATGCCAATGGATTCGCAAATGGCACGGGCCAAAGCCTCATTGGCTGTGCCGCTAAAAATTTTCACTTGATATTATGATTAAAGGAAAAAAAACCGCCTCGGACGGCGGTCAATTCGAATCAATACTGTAACCATTGCGCCGCCCGGGTTGCAAGTTCATTTTCATGCTCACCGAATCGTTCCGGACGGCCAATCGCGCATCGAGTCCATGAACCTCACTTTTTGCGGCAGTGAACGCCTGCCCTCCGCACACCCGGCAAAGGAGGCTCAACGTGTTGCCTATTGCGCGCCACCTCACGAATGAGCGAAGATTGAACGGCAATACATGACGCCTCACGCGCTATATAATATGCTAAAACCGATTCCTGCTTTTTTTCTGCTGCTCATCTCGCTTCTTGGCTTGTCCGGACAAACGAACCCGCCACCGCTGCGCTCCAGCGCCGCGGGCTTTGATTGGTCCCATTACGATTTTAACCTGCCCTCCCAAAATAGCGCTAACGTTCAATGGTGGCGCGTCAACGGCCAGTCTATCCGCGGCACAACCCGCGCGCCGTTGCCCCTCCAAACCTGGGGCCAAATCACGCGCAAGGGCAACACTCTTTATCTCCACGTTCTCAAGTGGCCGGCTAATGGACAATTAATCATTGGCGGATTAATCTCAGACATCAATGACGCGGCCCTTCTCGCCAATAAATCGCTCGAAGTTGATTCGCAACGAATTGACTCCTTTGATATGGAGCTTGACGGCTTGCCGGCAAGGGCGCCGGACAAGGCCGATTCAGTCATCGAAATCCGTTGCGATGGCGATATCCAAACGGACACCAACCGCCTGTTGCAGCCGCAGTTTCCCGCCGACATCCTCCGCGCCTTCGATTGCGTGCCGCACGGCGTCTTGCGTTATGGCCCCGGCGGGATATCGGGCGATTACGTGACGGATTGGACGTCCCCCGGCGATTCTGTGTCCTGGCCTGTCCGTCTGATTGAACCGGCCAGATACGAAGTCCTGATCAATTATGTCGCCACTGAAGACTCGGCGGGAGGGTCTTTTGTCGTCAGTCTGGGTCCCCGGACGTTGCATGGCCGGGTCAAAGCCGGAAATCCCCGAATCGAGTCGCTGGGCGCAGTCTCCCTGGAGCCCGGGCCGTTCGAAATCACAGTTTCGGCCGGGCAAATTGCCGGCCACGAGTTGTTTCGCCTCCGCGGTTTGGAACTAAGGAGTCTTTGAAGCCGCTCCTTTCTTTGCTTGAATCTTAATTCCTCTCCGCGGAAACTTTTTCATGCGCGCGTTTTTGAATTGGGTGCCGGTTTTGGTCTGGATGGCGGTGATTTTTGGCGCTTCGGCAGATGCCCATTCTTACGAACATTCATCGCGCATCCTCATTCCTGTCCTGCACTGGCTCTTTCCGCATATGCCCATGTGGGAAATTGAACGCATCCACAATTTTTCGAGAAAATGCTGCCATGTCATCGAATACGCTATTTTTGGATTTCTGGTTTTCCGGGCGGTGAATTTTTCCCGCAACCCTTTGCCGCCCTGGTCCTGGCCTCGCGTTTGCGGCGCATTGCTCCTGGTGCTCCTTTACGCGGCCAGCGATGAATTTCACCAAAGTTTCGTGCCCAACCGCACCCCGCGCGTTTTCGACGTTTGCATTGACACCGCCGGAGGCGCCGCCGGCCTGCTCGCCGCCTGGTTTTGCAATTGCTACCGGAGACCGAAACATCAACCGGAAAAATGAAACGGCCTTTTGTTGTCGTTGTTTCGTTTTATGCATTCGGATTGTTGCTCGCCGCAATACTACAACCGCCGCCGCTTGTCCTCTTCGCCGCTTCATTTTTAACGCTCGTTCTGGTCATCGCCATCGCCAGATGGCGGCCGTTCCTCCTGTGCGCGCTGCTCGTCCTTGCCGGCTGGACCAATCTTGTTTTTCGCACCGCAATCATTTCTCCAAACGATTTGCGGCGCTTGATCGGCGACAAAACAGAGCTTGTCTCGGTGCGAGGCGTCCTGGTCCGCTCGCCGTCAATCAAACTGTACGAACGACGCGGCTCGGAAATCCCGCATTCGCAGGCGCAACTGCGCGTTGCGGAAATCGAGCTTTGGAAAACGTGGCAACCGGCGGACGGAGTCATACTCGTTTCGACTCCCGGCCTCCCCGGCCCGGGTATATTCGCCGGCCAATCCGTGGAGATTTCCGGCATTATCGAAAGACCGCCGATAGCCATTGCCGGAGGCCTTTTCAATGACCGCGATTATTTGCAAACGCGTGGCATTTTCTACGAGCTTAGGACGCGCTCCGCTGAGGACTGGCGCTTGCGCGCGCCTGTTTTGCCACGGCCGCCGCTGACGGACCGCTTTTTGGCATGGTCGAAACGCGTTCTGGCGCTTGGGTTGCCGGAAGATCAGACGTTGCGCCTGCTCTGGGCCATGACGCTGGGCTGGCGAACCGCTTTCACGGGCGATGTTGGCGATCCTTATCTCAGAGCCGGCACGATGCATCTCTTTGCCATAGACGGCCTGCGCATTGGACTTATTTCCGGAATGTTGGTCACGCTCCTGCGTGTTCTCCAGGTTTCGCGCGGCTGGTGCGGCGCGGTCGCCATCCCCGCCATCTGGTTTTATACCGCCGCCACAGGCTGGGAATCCTCCGCGGTGCGCGCATCGCTCATGATGACGGTCGTGCTGGGCGGTTGGTCTCTCAAACGGCCCGCGGATCTATTGAATTCACTCGGCGGCGCGGCCTTTCTCATTCTGTTGTGGGACCCGCGCCAGCTCTTTGAAGCGAGCTTCCAACTTTCATTTTTTGTGATGTTGACCATCGCGCTGCTGCTGCCCCGGCTGAATGATTTATCCGGGAGATTGCTCGAACATGACCCCCTTTTGCCCTCCACGCTGGTTCCCAACTGGCGGCGCTCGCTCACGCAAGCAGCCCGTTATTCGGCCCGTTATTTCTCGCTGTCACTCGCGGCCTGGGTTGGGTGCATCCCCTTAAGCGCTTTTTATTTTCATTTGTTCAGTCCCATCTCGACCCTGGCCAACGTCATCGCCGTGCCGCTGGGAACCTTTGCGCTCATGGCCAACCTGGGCGCGTTGCTCTGCGGCGCGTGGTTGCCGCTTGCCTCCGCCCTCTTCAACAACGCCGCGTGGTTTCTCATGCTGGAAATGGGAAATGTGAGCGAATGGTTCACTCGTATTCCAGGCTCGTACTCGTATGTCCGCGCCCCGTCATGGATTTGGATTGCAATCTATTATGGCGTCATGGTCTTTCTCCTGGGCGGTTGGGCGAACACAACTCGTAGAAGAATTTTTAGCGCAACATTCGTTGTGCTCCTGACGGGTGTGTACCTCGCTTCCGCGCATCAATGGCGCAACGCAACTACCCTCACGGTCTTGCCTTTGGAAGGCGGCCACGCCGTCTTTATGAACTCGGGCTCGCGTAAATATGATTGCCTGATTGATTGTGGCAGCGCGTATGCCGTGAATTTCACGGTCAAACCCTTCATCGAGGCCCAAGGCCTCAACAGCATTTCACGGCTCGTCCTGACGGAAGGCGATTCCAAAAACTGCGGCGGCGCCGTGACGCTGGACAATTTCTTCGGCGTCCATGACCTTGGCACCAGCCCGGCCCGTTTCCGTTCTCCAGTTTATAAAAAGATTATTGCGGATTTTGAACGGTCGCCCCGGCGCCACGAAATCCTTCATTGCCGCCATACGTTCGGGCCTTGGCGCGTCTTATGGCCGCCCGACGACAGCGAAAACAGCATGGCGAAAGCCGATGATAACGCGCTGGTCCTGCTCGGAAATTTTTATGGTCGGAAGGTACTGCTCTTATCCGACCTGAGCCCGGATGGCCAGGACAGGTTATTATCCAGTGGCTGTGATTTGCGCGCGGACGTCGTCGTCGCCGGCCTGCCTAACAAAGGTGAACCGCTCTCCGACGCCCTGACCGACGCCATTCAGCCCCGGCTTATCGTCATCGCCGACTCGCAATTTCCATTTTCGCGTGACGCATCAAAGAAATTGAGGCGACGTTTGGACAAATGCGATGTGCCCGTGGTTTACACCAGCGATTCGGGAGCCGTAAAAATTATCATGGATGAAAAAGGGTGGACGTGGAGCGCGGCCTGGCCGTCGGCTAAATGAGCAGGCTGGGATTTTGGCGCTTTTGACAAAATGAACGCGTCTCGGTTGGTTTAGAGACGGAGTTTTAAGCTTTCGAAGCATCGCCAGCAGGCTCCGCGTTAGGCCTGCAGTTCGCGTATCCGTGGATTGAAGGCCGCCTCAGGAGAACCCACCGGGGTCTGCTGTTAATCACGTCGAGGGTCAACCCCGTTTGACAGTCAAAGCTCCCTTCGGTGACCTTCTGGCGCAACGCCGACCCGTCTTCCTGTGGGTCTATGAAATGAACTACGATGAACGCTGGTCAAAATTCAGCAGCGGTGAAACGGCGTTTTCATACCAAGTTTCGAGCAAAACCGCTATTTTTGCTGGTATTTTCAGGCATTTTACGACCGTAAAGAATTTATAAATTCCTCGTTGCCGGGCCATTCCCACGCCTTTAGCAGTACCCCACTATGAAAAAATTCAATGGATACTACAGGGTCAGTCGGGATTCTCAAAAAATTGGCGGTTACGGAATCACCAGTCAAAAGGACATCGTTCGCCGGTTCGTTGAAGGCCAAAACGGAAACTTGGAAACGGAATTCAGTGAGGTCGAGAGTGGTAAGTATTCCGATACAGACCGGCCCCAACTCGCCGCCGCTTTGGAATACTGCAAACGTCACAAGGGGACATTGGAGTGATGTTTGCCGATTCGCTCATTCGTTCTGAACTGTTAAATCTGGATTGTTTCTCTGGCGTTTAGCCATTCCAACGGAATACTTCCTCGTCCTGCACTCAATGCGATAATTCCGCCGACGATGGCCGCATTCGTGTCGCAGTCGCCGCCCGCGCTGATGGTTTTACCAATAGCCTCGACGAAATGGCGTGGATGATGCGCCGCTATCCAGATGCAGAATGGAACGGTATCAGGGGCAGTAACCAACGAACCGTTGCCCAACGACTTGGCAATATCTTGAAGTGGAATTTCGGCAGGCGTCTGGTATTACTATGTTAAGTAGTATCGTCCTGAATTTTGCTAAATTTGTTTCCGCAGCAATAACAAAAGCCGGTTGATCTCACCAGCCACGGACGAATCGCTTTCAACACCGCTTCCCACGTCACACCAGAAGTTTTTTTTGGCGCGCAGGTAAACGACCAGGATGAACAGATAGGCCACTGCGCTCAGGGCCAGGTGATGATGGAACCCGCGCCAGGAGCGCCCCTCAAAATGATCCAGCCCCAGGTCATCTTTGGCCCGTTGAAAATACTGCTCAATATGCCAGCGCGAACGGCTCAGGCTTAAACACCGGGCCTTGGTCGGTGGTCCCTTAAATTCCGCCAAATAATAATGATAGGGATCCGCCTCGCCCGTGGGCCAATCGACCACCAACCAGACTGCTTCGAGATTTCCGCCTGACTCCCTGAGGCCGTGCGCCAAATACACCTTACTCCAAGCCAGGCGGGTGCGCCGGGTTTGACCGTCGCTGGCCTTCCAAGAACACAGCTTCCACTCGGAATCGGCCCAACCCCTCGCTATTTCTGCCAGCGTTTGGGCCGCCGGGGCCGCGGCGCTGACGTAACGCCGCTTGAATTTGAGTTTCGTTGCCACCGGACTGGTCCAAGCCTTGTTGGAAGAGCCGGTCACTTGCACAAAGAATTCCAGTTTCAGCCGCCGCAGGTCCGCGCGAAACTCCCCATTGTCGCCATACGCGCTGTCGGCCAGAACCGGCCCGGGACATACGCCGTCCCGCAACGCCTCTTCGAGCAGCGCCACGGCGATTTGCGGTTTGGTGACAAACGACACTTCTGCCGGCACGCCGGCCACCGCACACCGGGGCTGATCCTCTATCCATTTCTGCGGCAAATACAACCGGCCTCCGACCGGCGCGGCCACCAAGCCATCACTGACCACCACCTCCACACTCACCTGGCAATTGGCTTGTTTGCCCACCGATCCACAATACTGATGCGACACCCCCACCGAATGGTCCCCTTGTTTGATCCAGCCGGTTTCATCCACCACCCAGCATTCGATGGGTCCCAAGCTCGGAATGACTTCGCGGCGGATCGCCGACCACAACTCCTCCTCCTCCCAAGGGCTGTCGCTGACAAATTGCTGCAAGCTCTGGGAATCCACGCCCAATCTTTCGGACATGGGCGCAATGGACTTGCGTTGACCGGGCAGCAAAAGCCCCTCCACATAGCGGGCCGCCGCCACGCGCCGTTCGCTGCGGCCCAGCACCTCAACCAGCGGAATCATAAATTGTGAAAGATATTGCTGGCTTTGTTGCCAGAGTCGCTCGTTCCATTGCATGGAATCGAATCTTCGAGAAAAACCCAGACAAATGCAAGGCAATACTTAACATAGTAATACTGGCTGGCCAATAAAATTGCACGGCGCACTTTGCTCTCAGGCGTGAGTCGGAGAATTTCAGCAAAGAATTTCTGCGTAAAGCCTGTTTGCGGCGCATCACGCAATTGCCACGCCATCGCCGCAGCCACGCCAACAGCAATGGTTCCTGCCACGCCTTCTGGATGTGTATGTGTGACCAATGCCGAGGCGCGGGCTGCTTCAGCACAGCGCGCAAGGTCATCGGCAAAATAAGCGCCAAGCGGAGCAAC
>JBOHXA010000693.1:0-4103 GCA_050737335.1 Limisphaerales bacterium
GGATTCGGGATAATAACTCCAGCGGCACTGCTGGTAGCCGAGCGACCAAAGCGGCGGCAACGGCATGCGTCCAGTCAGCGCGGTATAACGCTCAATGACCCGCCTGGGGTCCGGGCCGTTGATAAAATAATAGTCCACGTCGCCGCCATCGGCGCCAAACGTGAGCAAATGCGGTTCTTCCCGGCCGACGTCAAAGAAACTGCGCCAGGTGGTATCGAGAAAAATGCCGTGAGCGGCGCCGCCGCGGGTGACCATAAAGAAGGGAACATCCACGTAAAGCGGGTCCGTGCTCGAATCGTAGGTGGGCGTGTCGGTATTCCACATGACGTAGTTATAGCCGCCCAAATGCCAGCCGCGCTTGTCGAGCCTGCCCGTCTTTTCGCCAAACCCATAAACGTGCTCGTCGTCGCCGAGCCTTTTGGCGATTCGAAATTCCGAACCGGCAAAAGAAATCCCGCGCGCCGGATCATCCGCGTCCAAAACATCTCCGCGGATGTTGGCAAAGCTGATTCGAAGCGGCGATTCCTGGATGGTCACTTTCAAAGTGGCCGTCGTGAGCGTGGTGACGCCGGGCTGAATATCGGCCCGGGCCGTGGGCGGAGCGAAATGATGATGGATTACCGCGTAGGAATCGCCGCGGCCGAACTCCGGCATCCGGGTAAAACGGACGCGCACGATGTCGTCGGAAAGCGGGGTAACGGCGAGGGCGCCCTGTGCCCCGCGAAACAGGAGGGTTTTGCCGTCCCACGCGGGCGAGGGCATGGCGCCGAGGGTTGACCAACCCGCGGGGGACGCGGACGCGGCTGAAGTAAAACTGAATAACGTCATGGCGAGGAAACAAAGACCACCCGATTTCATTTTTGAAAGTCTGCCGGTTATCAGAGGGTTTTTCAAGTGTTCCGGCGTTTAATGGAAGAAGCTATAATAAAGAAGTGTGAACAAGTCAAGACGAACGGGGCTTTTTTTTGTCAGGCGTCCATTCGCCATTCGCGGATACGAAATCGGCTATTGGCGTTCTTTTTGAGCGTTTTAGTTTTTCAGCATTTCAGCTTTTCAAATATCGCTCTCACGGTCGCGGCTCCGTTATTTCGGCCCGTGGGCCTGGACGTGCGCGGCCGGGGTGATGCTGCAACCCTGGCAGGGTTGAGAGGATATTTATGGGGGATTTTCCCAGGGTAGGCCGCTACGCGTTCAACCCTGGTCTGAAAGATTCAATGCCGTTGGCATTGAGAAGCGGCGGGATTCCCGAAAGGATTCCAATCATTCAGGCCAGAATTCCCGAATCAGTGGTATCGGCAGCTTCCTTGCTTTAATTTGTGTTTTTGACGCCAACAATTTCTATTCTGGCATAGGCCATATTTCGAAAAGGCGTGATTTTCAGGATATTTTGGACAATAAAACAAACGAGCTTCTTTATCCGGGACGTTGAAAAATATTCGATGAATTTTACCTCCTGAACGTCGAGGCCCGCTCTCGTAAAATGATGTATAAGATGCGTCTTTGTGAAAAAGCAATAATGCCTGTCATCCGGGCTTTCGCCTTTTTCATATCCGCCGGTATGCGCGCCACGGTCAAGCGCGAATGCCCAGTAACTTCCATTATCGGTAATAACGCGAATTTTCCCGCCCACTCTTGTGACTCGCTTCATTTCCAACAACATATTGAAGGGGTTTTTGAGATGTTCGAAGAAACATCGGCTGTAAACTTCATCAAAAGTGCAGCTTTCAAAGGGAAGACCTTCCTCCAAATCACATTTGATGACCCCCTCCCTGCATGGATACATATCCACGAAATCTGTTCCGTAGGTCTCCCCGCCACAAGCTACATTCAGTATCCGTATCATTGGAGTTGCTTTTTCATTAGGTAAAAATTGCCTGGATATATCATGACTTTGTCACTGACAAGTATGCTGCATGAATGGTTTGCCGGTAATTATCGTCGGTAAAACACCGGGCAATCCTTTCGCTGGCTAGTTTCCCTTTTTGCAGAATGATTGACCGGTCGCGATCAATCAAGACAATGGCATCGGCGATTTCGGCAATCATGCGTTCGGGAGTTCCAACGGCGATCTTATATCCGCATTCAGGCGTTACGATAAAATTCGGGCCTCCACAGTCGGCCACGACCGGTACGCAGCCCGCCAGCATCGCTTCCATCATGGTCAAGCCGACGCTTTCCCGCATGCTGGGAAGCAGATAAACGTGGGTATTTCCCAACACCCGCTGATAATCTTCACGACTCATGGTCCCGCCAAAAAGAACCTCGTCGCTCATGCCCAGGCTCGCGACCAGTTTTTTTAGATGCTGGATTTCCGGTCCGCCTGCACCCAAAAAATAACGGAATTTCACGCCGCGTTCTTTTGCGCGTGCCAGCGCCCGCATCGCCATTCCCAAGCCTTTGTGCGGCCCCAGGTTGCCCGCGGCATAAAGCTGAAGCGGCCCGTCCATTTTCTTTTCAGGAGCGAATCGGGAAAAAGCCTCAACGTTTTCCGTCGAATAAAATCCAGGAAGCAATCGTGAAACGCCCTCGTCAGAACCACGGATGGCTCGAACCAACTGTTCGGTTTCTTTCGTCGCCGCGAAAACGTGCGCGGCGCGGCGAATGCCGCGCCGGACGCCAGGCGAAATCCTGGAAGCGACATTGGACGTTTTTCGCGCCATCTCGAAGGCCGCGCCGGCTAAGCTTAAAGTCGAGATAAGCCGGAGCGGAAATTTCTCGTTTCCTCCAATCGGCCCGAAAATAAAGGGAATGCCCAGGCGCCACATTGGGGAAGCCACCCGCCACGTCGCAATGGTGAGGTGATGAACCAAATCGAATTTTTCCTTGCGATGCAATTCCACGGCGACCGCCAGCGACTCCCTGGCAAAATTCATGTAGCCCCTCCAATCCTGAATGCGTGCGAGCAAAGGGTTGGGATGCCATTCTTTGAATTTGCCCACATGGACAAAATGGACATTTTTGGGAATCAGCCCTTCCGCGGCCGCTCTTTTCAAATCCGACTGGCTTCGCGAGCCGGTGATCACCCACAAATCGTGGTCCTGCGCCAAACACTTTACTGCCGACCAGCCAAAATGAGCTTCCGATCCCAGATATGGATTGCACGCGAGGGCTGAGGCCAACACTTTCATTGTGTTCGCGGAAAATAATCAAACTAAATTCGGGGCGCAATCTGAAACCGCGGCTCAAAGCTGGAAAGAGGCGCGTCTCGGCACGTTTCCTGGAGGACTGAAAGCGGTGGGAAGCGCTGCATCTCTACCACCGGTTTTTCAACGGCTGTTCCCCAAAGTCTCCAGGAAACCGCAGCGGTCCTTCTAGCCCTGGAAGACTGGCTCACGCTGATCGCCGCGAAATTTTTTTGGCTCCGGACTGTAGGCCGTCGGATGCCATTTTTCAGGAGATGACGTGAGGGATTTCTGATTGCATTGGCCATTTTTTGGCTGGAGATTCCCCGGCTGGATTTCTATTTTTGCGAATGCAAATCTTGAAAGCGGGCGTTTCAGCGGGATTGATGATGATGGTTCTGGCATCGGGGGCGCGGGCGGACCGGGTGGATGATTTGGTTCAACGGCAGATGCGCGAGCATCACGTTCCCGGAGTGGCGTGTCTGGTCTGGAAGGATGGACGGACGATCAAAACGTTTTACGGCGGCTACGCCAACCTGGAATGGGACACGCCCGTGGGGCCGGACACGGTTTTTGAGATCGGCTCGATCTCCAAACAATTCGCCGCCGCAAGCATCCTGCTCCTGGCCCAGCAAGGGAGGCTCTCCGTGGACGATCCCATCGGCAAATATCTCACAAACACGCCGACGTCATGGGCAAACATCCGGATACGAAACCTGCTCTCGCACACGTCGGGAATTCACAGTTACGATGACTTGGAGGGTTTCGAGTTGCGGCGGCATTTGACGCAAGCGCAGTTCATCAAACGATTGGCGAGGCATCCGCTGGATTTTCAGCCGGGCGAAAAATGGGCCTACTGCAACGCCGGTTACAACCTGCTGGGTTACATCGTCCAAAACGTGAGCGGCGAGAACTATTTGTCTTTTCTCCAGGAGCACATTTTCAGGCCGCTGGAGATGACGAACACCGCGACTCGGGACC
>JBOHXA010000694.1:0-1837 GCA_050737335.1 Limisphaerales bacterium
TCGTCGCGCCTCGTCGGCGGGCCATTGCTGGCGAAACAGCAATATCCATAGTTTTCAACAGGCTGCGCGAGCCGTGGCTTTCAGGTCGTTGAAACGTTGAACGCTGGAACGTTCCGAAGCGTATTTGCGGTTGAACCGCGGAAACGGTGACCATCTTTGTCCCGGATCATGCGAGCCGCTCGCGCAACCGTCCGCGGTCCCGTCGCGTCAGCGAAGGCTTTCCCGCGTTCTTATGGGCCAAATCTGCGGAATTAGTGGATAAAATCCCCGCCAAAAAAAATTGAAAATTTTTGTGGCGAATTTCTTTTGCTCTGCTAAATTTCCGGACTCTTGACGAAGCGGCATTTGTGCCGAAGATTAATAAAGAATTTTGTGACTGCGAAGAAACACGAGAGCAAAAACGCCGCGCCGCGGGGGAAATCGCAAGCGTCGGCCACGTCGGCCGCCATACTGGGACGCCCGGTCTCGCGGGGCGGCGAGACTGCGGACATAAAGAAAATCAAGTCCGAATGGCACAAATACTACCAACATCTGGTCGAGCTTCGAGATCAACTGCGGCGGCAAATGGACGGCCTGGCGCAGGAATCGGCCCAGGAATTGGCGGGCTACAGCCTGCATATGGCGGATTCAGGCACGGACAATTTTGACCGGGACTTCGCCCTGAGCCTGCTTTCATCGGACCAGGACGCCATCTACGAGATTGAGGAAGCGCTCAAACGGATCGAGAAAAAGACGTATGGGATTTGCGAATTGACCGGCAAACAAATTCCAAAGGCGCGCCTGGAGGCGATTCCCTGGACCCGGTTCACCGTCGAAGCGCAGGCTCAACTTGAAAAAGATGGCGCGCTCAAGTCCCGCCGCCTGGGACAATTGGGGACAATAGAAACCGCCGGCGTGGGTGAAGTTGATGCCGAGGAAGGGGAAGAACCCGCCGAGGAAGGCAGCAAAGCCAAAGAGAAGGAATAAAAGATTATGCCCCGCGACGTTGTGACGATTGAATGCACCGAGGCGCGAAAGGAAGGCAAATCGCCCTCCCGCTACAGCGGCAGCCGCAACAAAAAACTCAAGACGGACAAGCTCGAATTGAAGAAGTACAATCCGGCGTTGCGCCGCCACACTCTTCATCGCGAAATCAAATAGTTTGTTATGCCCCGCAAGACTCATACCGAAAAGGACAAGCGCGGACAGCGCCCGATGGAAAACCGCACGCCCCGGCCCAAGCCCAAAATTGATTTCACCGCCGACGCCTTGGATTACAAAAACACCAACCTGCTCCGTCAATACGTGACCGACCAGGGCCGTATCCTGCCCCGCAAATACACCGGCATGCCCGCCCACTATCAGCGCCGTCTCACCACCGCAATCAAGCGCGCCAGGCAGATGCTGCTGATGAAGTAGCGCGTTGAAACGTTGCGTTACGACATAGAGTTGCCATTCCATGGGCTGCCATGGCCTGGACTTTTAATCCCGATGCCTTCGGGCGTCAGAAATTAAAAAAGACCAAACTATTTCCGGCGGCGCCAAAACCACAGGGCGACTGTGCCAAGCCCGGCCAGCGCAACGGTGGACGGCTCCGGCACCACGGCGATGTAAGTGCCGCCGCCCAACCCGGTGATCAACGAGGCATTCACGGTATCTCCCGAAAGCGTATATTCGCCGACTGTATCACTTCCACTGTTCACGACATATAGATCATTGCCCAAAATCGCGACTCCCTCGGGGTTGTTTAACCCGCTAATCAGCGATGTATTGACGGCCTGGCCAGCCAGGGTGTATTCGCTAATGGTGCCGTCGGCAACGCTGGGAATAAACATGTCGTTCCCTAAAATCGCTATGT
>JBOHXA010000695.1:0-5832 GCA_050737335.1 Limisphaerales bacterium
GGTTCCCCGTGACCGCAGCTATTCGATCAGTTGCGGAATGAATTGGACGAATGACGACGGAGACATCATTCCCTCCGACGGCAGCTTTGTCAAATCCACGGACATTCGCAATCCTGGCCCTTCGCAGGCGCTGGTGTTTATTGATATGTCGGCCAACAGCGTGGATAACAATGAATTTCCCTGTTACAATGCCGGCGAATGCACTTACCTATACTGGAAACTTCCGACAAGCCGGCATGACGACGGCTCGGATTTGAGCTTTGCGGACGGGCACGTGGAACATTGGAAGTGGTACGGCCCCTATATTAACCAGGACAATCAAATCCCCGACAGCACCCTGGGCGGGGGGAGGGATCGGGCTTTGGCGCGCCCTCCTCGTCAACGGACCCGGACTTGCCGCGACTGCAGGCCACATTTCCACATATTCAAGGTTTTTAACGCAAAGAAATTGACAAAAATCCCCAAACTGAAATCAAACCCGACAACCTCTCAACTATGAAAACAATCCCCGGATTTTCGCAGGAACGTTGCGCCAACCTGAAGAAACGGCTGAGCGCCGCGGCAGCGGCGGCGCTCGCATTTCTACCTGGCAGCGGCCTTGCGCAGCCGCTTCAGGCGCAAACGACCTACGCGCTGACGAACCTCTTTACGGACGCGCCCGGCGTTGGCGTACTGGCAGACAGCGCGAGTATCCGGGGCATGGCCTATGACTCCGTTTCAAATTTGGTATATGTTGCAGTTGCCAGCGCCAGCGCGCCCGCCATTGGGGTTTATGATGGAAGTTCCGGCGCTTATGTGGGAACGAATAGTGTTATTGGGCTCACTGGCGGCACGTTCGCTCTGGACCAAATCAGAGCCGGCGCCGACGGCGCGATCTACGGAATCAATCTTTCCACCGCTTCGAGTGTGGCGAATAAAATCTATCGCTGGACAAATTGGATGGCGACGCCGACGGTGGCCTTCAATGGCAACGCGCTGGCCAACGGCACTCCCATTTCCGACACGAGCGGACGCCTTGGCGATACGCTGGCTGTGACTGGTTCCGGCGCAAATACCCTGATTTTGGCGGGGGTTGGCGCAAAACCGTATTTTTGCCTTTTTTATCCAAATGACGGAGTTGGGCTTACGTACACGAATACGATTATAGATGTTCCCACGGGCCTTTCGATTGCCGGAAATGTTTTTGGCCTCTGTTTTTACACAAATAATACATTTTTGGTCAAACCGGCCAGTAGCGGCAACAGCACAGCTTATTTGATACAATATCCCGCCAATTACGCTTCGCAGACAGTTGTAACGGGCGTGGTTGTGGCCACGACCTCATTGGGCGGTTCGTATAATAACACGACGATGCTATCGTACGCGCCGGACGCCGGCTTTTTGGGTGTGCTGACGACGGGCGGCAATCCCTCGCCGCTCGGGCTCCTCAGCGCGGGGAATGTCGCCGGAGGAGTGACGTCGTTGGCCAACACAAATACCGCAACGCCGAACAGCAACGGAAACGCGACTGGCGGCGTGGCTTTGGGCGGAAACGGACTGACGAATGTCCTTTATGGCTACGATACGGCGAATTCCCTGTACGCTTTTGAGATTATAACCGTCCCGCCCGTAGTGCCGGGTATTTCGGGTCCTGTTGGTGGGACCGTATATCTGCCCTATACGATGACCGTCTCTGTGACTGGAACGGCGCCTTATTCCTATCAATGGCTTGAAACCAATGCGGCTGTGGCCGGCAGTTTCACCAACATCCCCGGCGCGACAACCAACACGTACATCGTATCCACGGCATCCACGAATTTCTACGAGGTCATTGTCACCAATATTGCCGGCGCCACGACCAGCGCGGTCGCGTTTGTCGAGGCGGAGCAACCGGTCACGAATTCAGCGGTGAGTTCGCTTTGGACGGTGACGCCCGGCCAATCCGGTTACAGTTGGCTTTCGTCGAGCGATAACAATGAACGTGGAATTGGCTATGACACCAATTCGCAGGACGTGGTGGTTTCGGCGACCTCAGGACTTTACATCATTAACGGCAACAACGGCACGAACATGGGGCAATTAAGCCTGAGCGGCGTGACGTTTGGCGGATTGCTGGGGGGATGCGACCAGGTGGGAATAGCCGATGACGGGGCGGTTTACGGCGGCAATTTGGTAAATAGCGGCAACGATTTTACCCTGTATCGCTGGTCTTCGCCCACCAATTCGGTGACGGCAACTCAGGCATTCAATGGCGATCCGGGCAATGGCAATGCGAGCAGCGAACGCTGGGGCGATACGATGGCCGTGCGAGGGGCCGGTCCCAATACTCAAATTCTCCTTGGGTCCCGCGCCGCGGCGCCTGGCGGCACAAATGTGGCGCTGTTAACGCCCAATGACGGCCTGGGCCTGACCTATTCATCCCAAATCATCGCGGTGAGCGGCGTGCCACCGGGATTCGCGAGCGGCAGCATCGCCTTCGGCGCGGGAAATACGCTTTGGGCCAAGAGCTACGGCGGCGATTTGTATGAGATTACTTTCGATCCCAACACGCTGACCGGGACGGTCATTTTTGATTACGAGCAACCCAGCCAGGTTTCGGGTTCTCTGATTGGAGTGGGAGTGGACCCGGTCAATAATATACTGGCCAGCATCCAGGCGAATGACACGCCCAACGATTTGCAATTGTTTGAGTTAACCGGCACGTCAGACCCGCCGGCGCTCTTTGACCAGGCGTTCTTTGCCTCGGCAAACGCCAACGGCAATGACAACGCGGCCATTACCGTGAAATATCCGCGCATTTACGCTCTGGACGTCAACAACGGCATTGTCGCTTTGACGTACGGCACGCCGGCGACCACGATGCCTTCGATTAATTCTCCGCCGTTGAGCGCGACAGCCTATGCGAACGTCGCGAGTGTGACTTTGTCCGTGAACGCTTCCGGTTCCCTGCCGCTGTATTATCAATGGCAGTTCAATTCGAATGATATTCCCGGGGCGACCTCAAGCACTTACACGATCACGAATCCGCCTTTGAGCGCGGCGGGTTACTATGACGTGGTGGTCCGCAATATTGCCGGCACAATTACGAGCGCGCCACCGGCGTTGCTGACCATCGTGGTTCCGATTACCAATGCAAATGTGACGCAGCTATGGAGCATCGGGCCGGGGACGAACTCATCGGCAAACGGGCCGTATCTGACGACTTCCGGGTATGAAACACGCGGTCTGGCTTATGACTCGACCACGACGAACCTGCTGGTGGCTGACCATTACTACATCCATGACTATAACGCCACCAACGGCAGCTATCAGTTCGACCTCAACACAGCGGGCCTGCCGACCAGCGGCAACGACGGCTGGACGGTGGATCAAATCGGCGTGGCCGACGACGGGACGCTTTATTCGGCCAACCTGAGCATGGATGGGACCGGTTTTTCGATCATTTCGTACGGTACTTACGGCTATTCCAGCCTGAACTACGCTTACGGCGGATCAAGCGGCGGCGATGATTTGAACGCTCTGGACCCCCTGCCCGATCGTTGGGGGGATACGATGGCGGTGCGCGGTTCAGGAGCAAACACCGAAATCCTTTTCGGCTCCTATAACGGAACGAACGTGGCGCTCTTTACGACTCCTGACGGCATCAATTTCATGCCCGCACTCATCGAAGTGCCCGGAGTGCCCGCGGGCTTTGCGGGTCTGGGCATCGCCTTTGGCCCCGGCAATACTTTTTACGCCAAGGGCGGGCACAATTACAATCTTCGGGAGGTGTCGTTCGATACCAACACAGTGCCGGCGATCGGGACGGTGATGGAGGTTTATGAAGCCGGATCGCAGGTGCCGGATGATTTGACGGGTTTGGGCGTGGACCCGACCAACAACATTTTGGGCGGAGTCTGTTACAATGACAGTCCCAATGATGTCCAATTGTATTTGTTGAGCGATAATACCAACGCGCCTTATTTATTTGAGCAGGACTTTTTCCCGGCCAACAATGCCAATTCGCAGGAGAATTCGGTTATGACGCTGAAGAACGGCTGGGGATTTGCCCTCAACGTCAACAATGGCATTGTGGGATTCAAATACAGCGAGCCGAATGCTCCGGCGGTGACTTTGACCAGTGTCATTTACGCGCCAAACGGCACGGTATTAAACTGGAACAATACGTTTGACGGGCATGGCTATCAGGCGCAATACACGACGTCTCTTTTGCATCCCACATGGACATCGCTGGGAACACCGGTGACGGCAACCAATGCCACGGCCACTTACACGGATACGACGGCCAACGGAGCGGCGCGGTTTTACCGTGTGATCTCGGAATAGTCTGTGATGCAAAAAACGGTTTCGCAGGGCGTTCCGTCGGGCGGGCGGATGTATGCTCTGGACGCCCTGCGAGGGTTGGCCATCCTGGCGATGCTGCTTTCGGGCCAGCTTCCGTTCGGCAGTAACGACCTGCCATCCTGGATGTATCACGCTCAGGAACCGCCCCCGGCGCATCAATGGATCGGGACGCTTCCGGGAATCACCTGGGTGGATTTGGTGTTTCCGTTTTTTCTGTTTTCGATGGGAGCGGCGTTTCCCTTTGCGCTTTCCCGGCGCATCGCCAGGGACGCGTCTGTGTGGCCCGCGGCGCTTTTTATTTTTGAGCGCGGGGTTCTTTTGGCGTTTTTTGCGTTATTTGTCGAAGCCATTCGTCCTTATACGCTGAGCCATCATCCGACCACCGCCGTGTGGCTTTTGGCGCTGCTGGGTTTCCTGATTTTGTTTCCGGTCCTGACCCGTCTTCCTTCGACCTGGCCGCGCGGCATCCGTTGGAGCATTCGCGTCACCGGCTGGATAGGCGTGGCCCTGTTTTTTTCTTTTGCCCGTTATCCGGATGGCAGTGGATTTGAATTGGATCGAAGCGACATTATTATCGTCGTGATGACGAACATGGCCGTCTTTGGCTCGCTTGTCTGGATGCTGACACGCGACCAACTATTGCCGCGACTGGGGGTGCTGGCCATTTTATTTGCCATCCGGCTGTCGAATATGCCGCAACCGGTTGACGGCTGGGTGCATGAACTTTGGCAATTTTCGCCCGCGCCATGGATTTATAAGCTATATTACTTGCAGTATCTGTGCATCGTCATTCCCGGCACAATCGCGGGCGATTTGGCATTTAAATGGCAATCAAACGCCGCGTCCGCGGACACGGCAGGCCGGGGCTGGACCGAATGGCGACTGGCCATCATTTTTGTTTTGATGTTTTTGATGGTGGTCGTCCTGTTGGTGGGATTGAAAGCGCGCTGGCTGGCGCCCTGCGCGCTGA
The DNA here is from genome assembly GCA_050737335.1 of Limisphaerales bacterium. Taxonomy (GTDB): domain Bacteria; phylum Verrucomicrobiota; class Verrucomicrobiia; order Limisphaerales; family UBA11358; genus UBA11358. The sequence goes on from JBOHXA010000695.1 coordinate 5,294, forward strand.
TTACATTTGCGTTGTGCGCAACGGGCTATGGGCTGATTTCCGGCGCGAAGAATGAAATCGAGAAGCTTTACAAAACGCTCTTTTGCTGGGCGATTTATTGGCTCGCGCTGGGCTTGTTTTTCGAGCCATTCGAGGGCGGAATAAAAAAAGACAAGGCTACGATGAGCTATTATTTTGTGACGTCAGGTTTGGCGATTTGTGTTCTGATTGCTCTTTCAATCATGGTGGACGTCTTCAAACGCCGGCGTTGGCTGCAACTGTTGATTGACAACGGACAAAATCCCATGATCGCTTACGCTGGCATCAATAATTTTATCATACCGGTTTTGGCATTGACCGGCGGCGATTGGCTGCTGACGCAATTCGCGGTCACACCGTGGCTCGGCTTTTGCAAAGGACTCGTCATCACTTTATTGATGGCCGTCACCGTCAGCGCCTTGACCCGGGCGAAAATTTTCTGGCGCACCTGAGCGATGACTAATCCAGGCCATACTCACGCTTTTGATGAACCCGCGGCGATTACATCTATAGCCTGGATT
>JBOHXA010000696.1:0-10593 GCA_050737335.1 Limisphaerales bacterium
TACCAACGTCTGGGATTATATGCTCACACATACTCCCTTGTCAGGGGAGTGACTATCCTGCCTATGCTTGTGGCGTCCACTGCGGGAGATCGTCGGCAAGATTGATATTATCGCCGCATTCAGATGAACTCTGAGAATTCATCCATGCGTCTGACAGCCGTGTCGGCCGAAACCGCGCCGCCCGAGACATTATTGTCCAGCCTGCGCGCTCTGCCGCGGCCCGCGTGGATTCTTTTTTTTGGCACGTTCCTGAATAAGTTCGGCGCGTTTGTCGTTCCCTTTCTCACGCTCTATCTCACCCGGCGCGGTTGCACCGTCGGCCAGACCGGCCTCGCCGTGGCGGCATATGGCATGGGAAACCTCCTCGCCTCGCTCCTCGGCGGCCACCTGGCCGATTACCTTGGCCGTCGCAAAACCATCGTGCTTTCCATGTTTTCCGGCGCTGCCATGATGTTGATCCTGTCGCAGGCGCGAAGTTTTCCGTTCATCCTCGCGCTCACCATGTTGACCGGACTGGCCAATGAGTTTTATCGTCCCGCCAGCACTGCCTTGCTTACAGACCTCGTACCGCCCGCGCGGCGCATCACCGCATTTGCGGCCCTCCGCATGGCCTTCAACGCCGGATTTGCCTTCGGCCCGGCCACCGCCGGCTTTCTTGCGGCATTCGGATTCTTCTGGCTCTTCGCCGGAGACGCCATGACTTCCGCGCTGTTTGGTTTGGTGGCCGTGTTCGCCCTGCCTGCCGTCGTTCATACCCGGAGCGGCAATGCAGGCTGGTCGCGCGCGCTGGAAGCGTTGCGACACGACAGCAAACTCCATCAACTGCTCCTGGCCAATTTCGCCATTGGCCTCATATTTTTTCAGGTCGCCTCCACCTACGGCCTTTACGTCACGCACCAGGGCTTTTCCGCCGCAACCTACGGCCTGATTATCTCCCTCAACGGCGCCCCTTGTCGTGTTCATTGAGTTGCCCCTCACGACCGTGACTCGGAAACTTCCGCCGCGCCGCGTCATGGCCGTCGGCTACGCCCTCATTGGGATCGGTTTTGCCCTCAACGCCTTTGCCCATACCATCCCGGCCCTTGTGGTTTGCATGATTATTTTCACCGTCGGCGAAATCATCACCATGCCCACCTCCAGCGCGTATCTCGCCAACCTCGCTCCCGCGGAAATGCGCGGACGCTACATGGGCGTTTCCGGCCTCGCCTGGTCCCTCGCCCTCATTATCGGTCCAGCCCTCGGCATGAAACTATTCACCGCCGCGCCAGGAATCTACTGGGCAACGAACGCCGCTCTCGGCCTTCTCGCGGCAACGGTCATCCTCCGTCCCCGCTCCCAAATGGACGCCATTACCTGAACTCGTATAGCTACGACCCTACCAATCAAGAAGACACGGCACAGGGGATTCTTCACTCTGTCCACTGCCTCTTGCCATGGGTACAAGAATCATTGGTCCCTCATAAATACGTGGCCAGCAATGTCGGCGCAACCGTGCCGTTGCACCGTGATCAGCGGGTGACGAGCGTGAACTTATGGCGCATCGTTGCGTGAGTTCATCCCAAATTTCGTAAAAATTGCGCTCAGGGGTAAAGACTGGAAGTTTGACGGTTCACATTGAGAAATTTCCGCCGTCTGATATGTTTAATGTGGGGAACGGTCTGGGAGCCGCCTTGATAAGCCAGACGGCCTGGCCGGTGCTTTGGGATGCAATAAAGGAGAATGGAAGAATATGCGCAACGAAACAAGGGTCATCAAGGAGTGACCAAGCCCGGCCATTTATGAAAAAGAAAAACGTCCAGCCCCCGCCCCTTCCTGACGACCCTTCCGGCCCGCGGAAGCCTGGCAAATGGCCCGGAAGGTCTCACGGATGGCTTCTCATCTATTTAGTGATCCTGCTCGTGTTCATATGGTTCTGGCACGAGTCGAGCGGGACGATGGCTCTTCACACGATTCCTTACAGCCAGTTTAAGACACTCGTCGCGCATGACATGGTGACCAATGTGGTTCTCGGGCAGAACCTGATCACCGGCCAAATCGTCACAAACTCGCCCGCAAAAACCCCGGCGCCACCCAAGGCCACGGTCGCCAATGAATTGCAATCCTCAAATCTTCTGCAATCGGCCACCAATGCGATGGCGGCTTCATCGTTTGAAGCGCCGGATTTTCAAACCTACCCGGTCAACGATCCAAGCCTGGCCGCGGATTTGGAAAAGCACCACATCACTTACACCGGCCACCAAAACAACCCTATGGCCGGGATGCTACTGGCCTGGATCGTGCCCATTGCCATCCTGTTTTTTCTTTGGAGATTTCTTTCGCGCCGTATGAGCGGCCTGGGCCAATCTGTCCTGGGCTTTGGCTCCAGCCGCGCCAAGATGATGGCTGAACAACCCGCCAAAGTCACTTTCAACGACGTGGCCGGCTGCGACGAGGCCAAGCATGATTTGCAGGAAGTGGTTGCCTTTCTTAAGGATCCTGGCCGCTATAATACTTTGGGCGCCACCATCCCAAAAGGTATTCTCTTAATCGGGCCGCCGGGTACCGGCAAGACCCTCCTGGCCAGGGCCGTCGCCGGTGAAGCCAAAGTCCCATTCTTTTTCATCAGCGGCAGCGACTTCGTGGAAATGTTCGTCGGCGTGGGCGCGGCGCGGGTCCGTGATTTATTCGAAAAGGCAAAGTCCAAGGCGCCGTGTATTGTCTTCATTGATGAATTGGACGCCGTCGGCCGCCAGCGCGGCGTGCGGATCGGGTCGGTGAATGATGAACGCGAACAGACGCTCAACCAATTGCTGGTGGGCATGGATGGTTTTGAAGCCAACGCGGGAATTATCATCCTGGCGGCAACCAATCGGCCCGAAGTGTTGGACCCGGCTTTGTTGCGGCCCGGACGTTTTGACCGCCACGTTGTCGTGGATGTTCCTGACCTGGAGGGAAGGATGGCTATATTGAAAATCCACGCGCGCGGAAAGCGGCTCGCCGCAAACATGGATTTTCGCAGAATCGCGGCTCAAACGCCGGGACTCGCCGGCGCCGATTTGGCGAATGTCGTGAATGAAGCCGCCCTGGCGGCGGCCGGTCGGGGCGCGCTGGAGATTACGCAATTGGATTTGGAAAATGCCGTCGAGCGCGTTGTCGCGGGACCCGAACGCCGCAGCCGCCGATTGAGCGACGATGAAAAAACGCGGGTTGCCTATCATGAGACCGGCCACGCGCTCGTGGCGTTCTACAGCAAACATGCCGACCCGGTGCATAAGATCAGCATTATCCCCCGCGGCCGCGCCGCCCTGGGTTATACCATGCAACTGCCGTTGCGTGACCAATATCTGATGAGCCGTTCGGCCTTGTTGGAGCGGATTCGTGTGCAATTGGCCGGCCGCGCGGCCGAAGAAGTCGTTTTTGATGAAATCAGCACTGGCGCCGAAAATGATTTGCAGCAGGCGACCGGATTGGCGCGCCAGATGGTCGCGATGTTTGGCATGAGCGATCGCGTGGGTCTGGCGTACTGCGCCCGGCGGGAGGGACATTACGACTCCTTTCTCCCGGGCGGCGGGCCCCAGCGCGATTGCAGCGAGGAAACGGCCCGGGAAATTGACGAAGAAGTCAAAAAAATTCTTTCCACCGCCTACGTCGAGGCCCGCGCCCTGCTGCAGCAACACCGTCAGTTGCTCGAACATATCGCGCGCGAATTGCTGCAACGCGAGGTGATGGATGCCGCAACCTTCAGACAGTTATTGCAGGAAGCGGAAACGAAACCGGACATCGCCAAGGCGGCGTGAACCGGCTGGCACACTGGATTGAGGGATTTGTGGATGATGGATTGTGTCACCACTTGATGGGATGAAATTCGAAATGCGCGGGCGTTTTCGCGTCCGCATCCAGTTCCGCCGATAGCCAGCCGCCGTCTTTCAACAGTTGAATTCCGGTCAGTGCCGGGCACAATCGGACGTGGAACGGTTTCCACAATTTGGCCTCGCTCACCCCGCTGGAAATTCTCATGGCGCCTTTGCCCAGAAACGAAATGATTGGAAGCCCCGAGAGCGCTTGTCCCACCTGTAGAATAAGATTCGTATGAAGATGACCGACGATCGTCTGTTCGACGTGGCAGATTCTTTCCCGCACGGTTGCCTCGCGCCACAAAAACGGCAGCGCCGACGGGTCGTGGCAGAATAGGATGACGCGCTCGTCCCTTCGCAAGCCGTCGAATGCCGCGCGGATGTTGTCCAGTTGCTTCTGTCTCAGCCGTTCCCATTCGGGAGCGTCCGCGTCTCTTGTGTCGGGTTTATAAATTGGCAGGGCAACCAGCGACGATGTGATGCCAAGCAAAATATATTTTCCAAATTGGACGCGCCAGAATGGCTCGATACCCAGGCCCTCCGTCACCCGGCGCCAGCTTTCCAGCGACATCGTGCCGCGTCCGCTGAACAAATCGCTTTTCCCCAGTTCGTGGTCGCCGATCGTTGCCCGGAAATCCGGGCCGAATCGCGCGCGTAACTTGCCCAAGCATTCTTCCGCGCTCGCAAAGGCCGCCGGGTCGCCCGCACCTATGTGCCCCGTGTTGCATGAAAAATCACCGTTGGCAACGACCAGGTCGTGACGGCCGGCATTGGCGAGAAACGCATCAAGCAAATCATTATGTGCGCCGCGATCCCGCAACCAGATGAAGCCATGATAAGCGCGCCCAATAATCCGGACCGCGGGATTTTGAATTTTTCGCCAGAATTGGGAGTTCGCGCAGCGCGCGCGTTCTTCGGCCGCGGCGTAATGGATGTCGCTGACGACGGCAATGCTAAAGGTCCGGGACATTGCAAGCTTTTACCAGCGCCTTGGACCGACTATGGGCGGCTTGACGGGGCCGTCGCGCGTCCTCGTGATGGCGGCGCGAGGACGCGTCAGGGCGAGAATGAAACCGCGTACGTTGTCTGATTGGTCCCAATCGCCCACAGGTTCAGCGGATCCAATGCGCGGGGAAATTTGATGAACTGTCCGCTGCCGTCGCAAAGAATATAATTTGAACCCCCGTTGCCCATGCCGTTTTCATTGGCCTGGCCGGTGGAATCGTGACGGCTTTGGTTAACGACCAAATCAATATCGTCGCCATTCGCAACATCGGCATAAAAATCGCCGGCCTGGGAAGATTTTTCGCCCAGAAGAAGGACTGAGGTCGGATCCCTGATATCGGATTGCCTCATTCCTTGCGGGTACGTCCCAAGCATATAATTGTTATTGAAATCATCCGCGCTCAAAATGTTCTTGAAATAGTCATTCCAGCCATTGATCAGGTAGCTCCTGGGAGACGCGTCGGCGACATTGTTCGAAGGGCTGGCGCCCGCCGTCAGGGGGGCATTGGTCATTTCGCTGGGACAAAGCAGGAGCTGCACCTTATGGCCGTAGCTGTCGTAAAACTTGTCCGGCCAGCGGTCTGGCGTCCAGCGTGGCGGGTAAATCCCTTGATTGTCGGTCAAATATACCTGCGCCGCGTCCCCCAATTGTTTGAGATTGTTTAGGCACTGCACGCGCAGGGCAGTTTGTTTGGCCCGCGCGAGCACGGGCAGAAGCATCGCCGCCAAAATGGCAATGATTGCGATGACGACCAGCAGTTCGATGAGTGTGAACGCCATGTGAAAAACGTTTTCACGGCGCTGCTTTTGTTCTAATATCACTTTTTTCATAACCGCACCATCATGTAGCGCGTCTGATCATTCGACGCCGGGCGCATTTGATTTGTTACAACAATTTATGGATAAGAAGACTATATCATCCGTTGTCGTTTTGCTAGCGCTGGTTTTGGTGTACGTCATTTTTTTTACGGACTGGTTTAGATCGCCCGTAATCAGAATTTTTTATACCACGCGCCAAACGGACTATTTTCGGGCCAGGGCGGACTTGCCTTATGTATTATTTGGCCTGACAGGCCGCTATCGGCTCACGGATGTAAAGGTCGTTTCGCTCGACGACTATAAGAAAAATTCCCGCGCGCCATCCCTGTGGCACCTGCATTCAAAATCAGGTTCAGTGCCGATTAGAATGTTCACGTACGGCCAGCGCATTTACGGCATGAAACCAGCCATTGCGGGAGACGGGCCGCAAGACCTTGTGACAAATGAGGTTTACCGCCTTTTTGTCGCGGCAGGCAGCGCAAATGGGCAATTGGATTTCAAGTTAAAGTAGGTTTCAGAATTTCCACGCGCCTTTATCATCCTTTGTCGGCGCGCCTGTTTCGCGGTCGTCGCGCCCACGGCCCCTGATTTTGATTGCATTCGACTTTCTTTCCCGTTACACTTAATTCGTGAATTTTTTAACGCGGCGGGAGCAATTGGTTCTTGCAGTCGTTTTGGGGTTGTTGCTCACAGGCTTGTGCGTCAAGTATTACCGGAGCGCGCATCCCGCGCGGATGGCGATAATTCAACAGGCAAAATAAATGCACGAACTCAGCTTTGATCTGAAGGTGGACCAAATCCTGGCCCGTGACTTGCGTTACCGCAGGGAAGCGTATGTGTTTATCCGCGAGGCCCTCGATTTCACGCAGAAACTCATGAGCCGGGAAAACCGGCAAAAAGTAAGGCACGTGACGGGCAAGGAACTTCTTGATGGCATCCGCCAGTTTGCTCTCAAGGAGTTTGGTCCCATGGCCGCAACCGTCCTGGGAGAGTGGGGAATCACAAGCTGCCCGGACTTTGGCGAACTGGTATTCAACATGGTGGACGCCGGCCTTCTGGCCCGCACCGATCAGGACCGTCGCGAAGATTTTCAAAATGGTTACGATTTCACAAGCGCGTTCCGAAGACCGTTTTTGCCCAGGGATAAACAAGACGGAGAAACCACGGCGGTTGCGGAATTCAATTAATCCGGAATTCGGTTTTCAGAGGGGTTAACCATGGAAAACAACCGGTCCGTCAGCAGGTTTATCGCGATATTCGTTGCCGCCCTAATTGTGACAGCCATTGTGGCATGGATTTTCTTTAGCGGGCGCCACTGAATTGAATCTTCGAATTACCTGCGCCACGGCGATTCTTGGCGCGCTATGTCGTTCGCGAACCAGGCCGGGGCGGATCATGAGAAAAACGAAATTTCGCGCGCCATATGAGCTTCCGTGTAAGCTCTCAATCGTATCTAAGCCGCAACGTTTTGACATTTCGACGTTTCAGCGCCTGAAGAACCGGGGTTGTCCCATAAATGCATTCATTTGTCACCTCTGTGAATAAAATTCCGTTGACTGATAAAAAAATCATGTGAAAATACAGCAAGGTAACAGGTGCGGGAACTATAACAACTTTAAGTATTTAGGGGAATGAAGACAATCCTGGTTTTGACTCCTCACCCTGATTTTGTCGAAACGATACGCACGGCTCTCAGCGCGGAGGAGTATCGGGTGGTCCATCGCATGGATGTCAATGAGGCCGAACCACTTCTTGTGCATGGCATTGCCAGTGTTTGCATCCTGGACATGGACCTAATGGGAACGCAGGGAGTTTGGGTGATTGAACGGCTCCGACGAAGGGATGGCAAGTGCCCGATTCTTGCTTATACGGGGTCTTCAGCGTCGGATTGGGAGGAAGAAGCCTTTTTGCACGGGGTGACGCATATCCTCACGACCCCGGTTCGACCCAAGCTTTTGAATTCGCTTATGGATCGTTTATCGCAGGCGCCAACGCATCGGGACAGGCCAGCGCAACCGCCAACGCCAATCGCGGCCAACCCGCCCCCATCATATCGCCCAATCGAACCGCCGTCGAGCCGATATGTCAACGCGACGCAAACGCTCGACGTGCTCCGCGATTTTTCATCCATCCTGACTCATTCACTAAACGCCGAGGCCATGCTAAAGCAGTTCCTGTCCTTTTTGCGGGAAATTCTCAGCGTAAACCGGGCGGCCATTTTTCTAAATCGTCCGGTCACGCCGATGCTGGCCGAGACGATGCCCTCCGACGGCGGGCGCCGATTGCGATCGGCGGCGGCAATCGGGCTTTCATCAGGCCTTTTGGAAAATTTCGAGTTATCACTGGAGGCCGGCATTGGCGGCCAACTCGCGCGCCTGGGACGGATCTTGCGACGCGACAGCGACGAAGCGCGGGCGGACGGGGAATCGCAAAAGGAATTCGAATTGCTCGGCGCACAAGTCGCCGTTCCGATCCTTGACCGTGAGACGATCGTGGGCGTGGCGGTCTTTGACGGGCGGGTGACTGGCGAACCGCTGGTGAATGCGGAATTGGAAATGATATTCCATCTGCTCGAGCAGGTGGGATTGGCCCTGCGCAATATCTGGTTGCACGAACAGGTGTCCGATAACAACGAGATGATGGCCGATGTCCTGCGGGAGTTAAACAGCGCGTGCATTGTTGTGGGCAGGGACTTGAAGGTCCTCCATGCCAACAAGGCGGCCCGCCGCCATTTCGGGCGGAAAAACCGCAGGACGGGCAGCCTGGAGTTCACTGACCTGCCGCAGGAACTGGGCGCAAAAATTTATCAGGTCCTCAAAACCGGCGCAGCCATGGGGCCATATCGCTACGAGCCGGATAATTCACCCGGCACGTATTACAACATCAGCGTCGTGCCCTTTCAGAGGGGTAATTCGCCGGTGCCCGTTTCGGCGCTTCTGACCGCCGAAGACATCACTCAAACCGAACACCTCAGGCGCCTGGAAGTGGAAGCGGCGAACTTGCGCCTCATCAAGTCCATGGCCGACCGTCTCGCCCACGAAATTGGCAACGCCATGGTGCCCCTTTCAACACATCACCAATTGCTGGCCGAGAAATACAACGACAGGGAGTTTCGCAAATCCCTTACGCAGGCGCTGGCTGATGGCGTCAAACGCGTGACCCGCCTGCTCAACCAAATGCGCTTCCTCGCGCGCGACGAGCGTGCCGAGCCGGTCGCCTTCCCCATCGAACCCTTGCTTCAGGAAGCGTATGAAGAAGCGCGCAAACATCTGCCGTCGGAGCATGCCATGTGGGAGTGCGGCAAGAACGGCGGCGCGCCCATCATTATCACGGGCGACCGCCTCTCGCTCAAGCACGCCTTTGCCGAAATCATTCTGAACGCGCTCCAGGCCAATCTCAAAGAACCGAAGGTCGTGGGACGTTTGCAAATGGTTCCGGAAAAATCCGGCTCCTCCGACCTTCAAATTGAAATTGAAGACAACGGCGAGGGATTCACGGCGGAAGCGGCTCAGAAAGCGCCGGCGCCCTTTTACACCACTCGCAATGTCGGCCTGGGCCTGGGATTGGTCGTCAGCCGCAAAATCATTGAGGCCCACCATGGGCGTCTTGAAATCCAGCCGCCGCAGCCGGGACAGCACGGCGTCGTCCGCGTCATGCTGCCGGCAGGCGCCGCGGTTCCTGCGGCGTAGTCGCCGGTTTAACCCCAAAAGAAAAACGGATCTGTTTTGGCAATTCCCCTTGACGGCCTTCCCAAAAAGGCGGATATTCTTCGATACTCGTATTGGCAATTTCCGTTTTATGTTGAAATCGAAGGCCAGCAAATCCCCGGCGAATGGAAATAGGGCGGGAGAGCTATTCACTCTCGTCGAACGCGAAACCACAACCGCGCCGCAAAGTGTTCCGCGCACGCTTCAGGATAAGGTCAAGGAATTGATCAGGCTCTCGCGCGAACAGGGCCGGCTCACCTACAATGACATTGACGAAGTGCTCGGAGAAGGATCAGCCCCGGAGGAAATGGACGAGGTCTTCTCCAAATTGCGCGCCCTGGACATCGAAGTGGTGGACCAGGCCGACCTGGACCGCGTCAAGCCGATGGATTCAGAGGATGAGGGAGGCCGAATGGATGCGCTGGATGATCCGGTGCGCATCTATCTGAATCAAATGGGACAGGTCCCGCTCCTGACACGACAGCAGGAAATCGAAATCTCGCGGCGAATCGAAGCGGCTGAAAGCGAAATCCGTAAAGTCATTCATCGGCTCGGGTTTGTCGGCAAGGAGCATATTGCGATAGCCGAACGGCTATTGTCGGACCCGCCCAAAGACCGTTTTGACCGCGTGGTTTTAGACCACCTGGTCGAAGATCGCGAAGGTTATTTAAAGGCTTTGCGCAAAGTCGTCACACGCGTGCGCGAACTCGATGAGCAGGCAGACACCCAGTTTTTGGCATGGCGCGACGCGGAACCCGGCTGCCGGCCGGATGCCGAGGGAAAATTCCGCAGAACCGAGGACAAGCTCGAATCGCTCTTTAGCGAATTTGGCTTCAAACGGATGGTCGTTGAAGAAATGGCCATGGTGGCCGAAAACATCCAAGAAAAAATCCAATACAGCATGCGCGCCCTCATCGAGGCGGGCGAACAGCGCGAATCAAACGCCCAACAGCATCTGGTCGAAGCCGAACGCCAAAAAATCAAGGCGCTCGAGGAATTTGTGCGCATGCGCTACCAGGACTTCCTGGTCCTGTTCAACCGCCTGCGCGAATTCTCAACTCGCGCGCTCCAGGGCAAGACGGAAATGGTGGAAGCCAATTTGCGGCTGGTGATTGCCATTGCCAAAAAATACACCAATCGCGGATTGTCGTTTCTGGACCTGATCCAGGAGGGAAACATCGGCTTGATGAAGGCCGTGGAAAAATTCGAGTACCGCCGCGGCTATAAGT
>JBOHXA010000697.1:0-1832 GCA_050737335.1 Limisphaerales bacterium
GTACAGGAAATTGCAGCTAAACTGGCAATTCCAGAGAGTCCAACCGGATTTCAGGTCGTCGGGTTTCCAGTGCCGGAAGTGGGTTGGCGTGCCGCGAGGCACAACCGGCCAGTAGCCAGACACGAAGCGTCTGGAAACCGCCTTCTGCCGAAATGAAAGATAAATAGAATGAAGTCCCTCTCTGTGCCTTTTTGTGTGCTGTTATTAACCGCTACAGCGCGCGCAGCGGAAACCAATCAAGCGATTGCCGAAGAGCGATTCATGGCATTGTCGCTTTTCGAAGGCAGCGAGAAAGCCGGGGCGAGAGTGGATCGTTACGGCGTGCCTTTCATCGAAGCGGCGTTGCCATTGCAAACCCATGGTTCAGCGGAGGTCAAGGTGGGAGGGCAGGTGGAGCGCATCTTCCTTCTGGGAATGACCGACGCGCTCAAATCCATGGTGAGTAATTCTCTGCCCGCTATTGCCAGCCCCAGGGCGCTGCCGATCTATGGATGGGCGGACCCACGGAACAACGCGTTCCGGTTTATGGTCGGCGATGAGTTGGGGCGAATCCGGCTGAATTATGCGGACGGCACGAGCGAGATATTTCCTTTAATCATGGGAGAAGGCGTATGGTGGGGACAGGCTTTCTACGATTATGAGGAACCTTTTTCGGACGAGGCCCGTTTGCGCCACGCATTTGCACAGGCCATGCGCCTCTATCCTCCTGCGCCGGTGCGCGACGGCAATTATGTCGCGGTCATTAAACCGAGGGCGGTTCCGCTGCAAAGCATCACTGTGGAGAATTCTCCAATTAAAAGAGGGACAATGATCATTGCAGGAATCACCGTTGAAGTGGCGGACACCAATGGAATGGCGGGGGCAACTGCTCTGACGCCGGGCGTTTTTTCCTCGGATTTCGCAGAATTTGTGGATGAAAAACCCCTGCGCGCCCTTGGCGAGAATGAGGATGAAGCCCGACGGCAATTGGAAAACCTCAAACAGGCCCTCTATAGCAGCGATCAAAGTTTCCAGGGGCCGGTCGCGCTCAAAATCCCGCCGGGATATTCGGGTCCCATGGTTTCGTTCAAGGGGGACATTACCGCCGATATTCTGGCCAATGCCTTCTATCATAACGTGCAGGACATTTTGGCCAAGATTGATGAGACGGGGATGTATCACACTTCAACCAAAGGCGCCATTTCCTGGGGCGGCTACCGGGGTTTTGGAACATTTCGCACCAATGTCGGGGCCTACTATGGCGTTTCCTACACGCGTGACATGGGCCGCAGCCTCCAGGAAGTTACCGCGCTGGGATACACAAATGAGGGCGAGCGTTGCGCCGATTGGTGCCTGAAGGTGGCCAGACTCTACACGATGGAACCGTCCCTCAAATACAAGGGCGTCTTTCTGCCGCCGCATTGGGGTGATTTGGCCAATCATCCGCGCAATCCGAGCTTCGAGAACGACGGGCAGGGGCTGACGATCATGTTTATGTATAAACTTTGGCAGCGGCTGCCGGACCGGGATGCCTGGTTGCGCGACCATTGGCAAGACGTGCAGGCGGCGGGCGATTGGATTTTGTGGCAGCTCGCACACCCGGAAATTTCCGGCGCCACCAATGGCGTGCTCCGAACCACAGGCGAGAGCGGTGATGGCAATGGATATGCTATTTATCCCGATGCCGCATGCATGAACGCGCTCCGGGCGCTGGCGCAAATGGCCGATTCCATTGGCGAAACCAATTCCGCCGAACAGTGGCGCGTCTGTGCCGCCAAAATGCAAGTCGCGATCGGCAACTATTTTATTATCCACGACCCCAAATACGGCCCGGTTTGGTCACCGGATTCAGT
>JBOHXA010000698.1:0-2438 GCA_050737335.1 Limisphaerales bacterium
CCTATGGCCAAACTTGTTGTCCTGACACACAGCATGGCTGGGCGCTCCTATGATTTGGCAACGGAGCGCACAACCGTTGGGCGCGTCGAGGACAATGCGTTCCAAATCGCCGAGCCGTCGGTTTCAAGCCGCCACTGCGAGATTTTGCTGCGCGGCGGCGATATCGTGGTCAAGGACTTGAATTCCACCAACGGCACGTTCATCAATGGGGAAAAGGTTTCGGAAAGCGTGCTTAAGCCCGGCCAGACGCTGCGTTTGGGCAACGTGGAATTAAAGCTCGACGCTCCCGGCGCGCCCGCGGCAAGCGCGCCCGCCACCCCGGCGGCGTCTCATCCGGCCCCGGCTTCGCCGACGAAAAAGGAATCGGCCAAGGTTGTGGGCGGAGGCATCAGCATCGAGCAACTCGAAAGCGCAGCCGGACGCAGTTTTGACACCACCAAAGATTTTACCAAGAAAAAGCCGGGCAAAACCCTGTACATCTGGGTGGCCGTCGGCGTCGTGCTGCTCATTATCATCATTTTGATTCTAATCGTCATTGGCACCGTCAGGAGCAACAGCACCGCAATGATGTAATGCCGGGCGCCTGGGGCTGGCCAGGAAGTGGTCCGCAACCTGAAACCGAGTCCGCGAGAGAATTTTGTATGGTTGATCTGCCTCGGCTATCCCGATTCCATGCCGGTCCCCCATATTTTTTCAGCATTTTTTTTCCGCGAATTTATTTTGAACAACGGCAAAATCCCGCGGTTTGCCGTTGAACTGCCTGAATCGCCGGTCCTTCTAACGCAATCGGAGGAAATCCACACCACCCCGCCTAGGGCGGACGGAAAAGGAACTTGCAAATTCGTGGGACAGGATGAAAATCGGGGAAAGCCCCGCTTGACTTGGCCGAAAACCATATGGAAAATCCCAGGCAATGCCATTCAATCAACTGTCAATGACGCCGCGCTTGCGAACGCAAAGCACTTCACGCATTCCAGAACTGGATGGCATCCGAGGCGTAGCGATCCTGATGGTGGTCTTTTTCCATTATTACTCCGCCCCTGCAGGAAGAAGCGCATTGGCGGTATTCGCCAACAACGTTATTTCGTTGGGATGGACGGGAGTGGATCTTTTCTTCGTCCTGTCAGGGTTTCTGATCGGGGGCATGTTGATAGACCACCGTGATTCCAGCGGCTATTTTAAGACATTTTACATCAGAAGGGTCTGTCGAATCTGGCCCGTCTATTTTTTGTGGATCGGCTTCTTTCTTGCCTTGCGAGGGGCGCTTTTTTCACAGGCCTCGAGCTTGTGGTATTCTGAGACTTTTGCCCCGATTCCCCCGGCTTGGAATCTCCTTCTTTTTGTGCAAAACTTTTGGATTAAACTCGGCACATGCGTCCCTCCCTGGGCCAGCGTCACGTGGTCGTTGTGCATCGAAGAACAGTTCTACCTGCTGATGCCGCTGATAATATGGATCGTCTCGCCGCGAAAATTGACGGCGCTGCTGGCAACGCTGGTCTTTCTAATCTTTCTAGGCCGGTGCTATCTGAATGCGCATTCCGGTGTTTACGTGTATGTGTTTACGCCCTGTCGGGCGGATTCATTGATCATCGGGGTCCTGTGCGCATGCCTGGTCAGAAATCCGCGCCTTGGAAATTTGATCAGGCGGCGCTGCGATTGGCTTTATTTAATTTTCATAATCCTGGCCTGCGGCATGGCTTACTTTGTCTTCTCGCCGCTCGGGGGCGACTTCAACTCATACGATATCAGCACGTGGGGTTTCACCTGGATCGCGCTTTTTTATGCGTCTTTGCTATTGCTTGCCATCACCGACAAATCGGGTTGGCTTGGCCGCTTCATGCGTAATCCGTTGTTGCGCCACTTTGCCACCATTTCCTACTGCGTTTATTTAATCCATATGCAGGCGCTCGTCTCTATCAAGTTCCTGCTCTTTCAGGAAATTAATCTTCCGAAAACGATTTTTACGAACGGCCTGGCCATCTTCCTTGGGTTGTCCGTAACCTGGCTTCTGGCGGTTTCTTCCTGGATATATATTGAGAGGCCGATCATTGAATGGGGCCATGCCTTCCGCTACGGAAGCCAGGGACGGCTTCGGCAAAATTCCGCCGAAACTATAAGGCGGTAGCTCGCCCTGTTCCTCTCCCTCCTATTGAAACGGGAGCGGTAAGGAGGCCAATTCGCCGACTGGTTAGAACTGGTAAATCACGTTCAGCGCGAGCAGGAAATCGCCGCTCTTGTACGGCAGACCTGTGTTCGGACTGGCCCCGAATGGGTCGCCATGCTCGACGTGGTCCCACCGAAACTCGCCGCGCGTCATGACGTTTGCCCAGAGACTGTATTGGATATCCAGGGTAAATTCTTCAGCCGTGTTGCCGGGACTGACCGTCTCGACGCCGCCAACGACGCGATCGGTATTATAAAAATTGACAATATCGCCC
>JBOHXA010000699.1:0-1393 GCA_050737335.1 Limisphaerales bacterium
CACGGAGCCGGGCCATACGGAACTCGCGCGCCATCGCCTGCATCGCGTTTTTGATGAGGTTCACCAAAACCTGCTGCATTTGTGTCCCGTCAATGGGCGTGGCGGGCAACCTCCGCGCCGGCTGTGTCTTGACCGTCAGCCCGCGGTTCTCCAGTTCCGGCTTCAGCAGCTCCAGGGTCTGGTCCACAACGTCATTAAGCGATGCCAGTTTTAACCGCAATGGCGCCGGTCGAATCGCCTGCAAAAACTGCGTAATGATGTAGTCCAGACGCGCAATCTCCCCTTTGCAGACCTCCAGATATTGCTCAAGTTTCCCGCACGCTTCCCCAACTGAAGAATCGGCGACCCCCCTCCGCGTTTTGTCCTCGTTTCGGAGCTTGCGAAGCCCCCGCTCCAGCAGTTGCAAATGGATGTGCAATGCGTTGAGCGGATTGCCAATCTCATGCGCGACACTCGCGGCAAGCAGCGTCAAAGCCTGGACGCGCTCGCTCTCAATGGCTTCAAATGTCTTTTGCCGCGCTTCAGTGGCATCATGCAAAATTAACGCCACGCCCGAACTGCCAATGGCATGGCCGTCCAATGGCGCGGCATAAAGACGCAAAAAACGCGGACGAGGATAATCCACCTCAAATTCATTTCGCGTGACACGCTCGCCGGCCGCGTCCGCTTTGGAAATTTTTTCCCAATCCAATTCGGGCAGAAAATCGCTGATAGGCCTGCCTTCGTCATCCGAGTGGACTCCAATCAGCCGCGTCACGGCCTGGTTGAAGTACAAGACCCGCCCATTCTCGTCCACCACCAATACCCCGTCTTCGATGGTATTAAAAAGCGTTTCCAGAAAGTTCCGCTCGCGCGCTAAACGCTGAACAACTGTTTGAAGCCCCTCCGTATCGAGCCGGTTAATCCGGCCAAGGACCTTGTCAAGAAAGCTGGATTTAGGCGCAACCATCGCAATTTATTGGAAAGCGTCAGTATGGCACAGATTTGCCGCGTTGTCAAAATAAGAATATCTGGGCCAAAAAGACCCGGATCAGACATCCGACAGTTGGTTTTAGGTCAATGTGCGATCAAATCTTGGTCCTCCCGTAGGAACGAGCGCGGGGTCCAATTCGTTCGCATACAGACACCGCGACCATCGGCCCGGCTCAACTTCTCTCAGTTGAGGCGGCGTCGTGGCGCATTCAGGCCGGGCACTGGGACATCGAGGATAAAAACGGCAACCCGGCGGAAAATTTCCGATGCGCGGGACATTGCCGGGGATGGCTGAAAGGCGCGCCGCGCCGCCCTGTAATTTGGGCACCGAACCCATTAACGCCTTGGTATAAGGATGCAATGGCCGGCGCAAAAGCTCGCGGGCCGGAGCCAGTTCCACGATCTGCCCGGCGTACATCAC
>JBOHXA010000700.1:0-4120 GCA_050737335.1 Limisphaerales bacterium
GGAGCATTTGCGGGACTGCGACACGCTGAGATAGACCGGCTGGAATGGCACGAAATTGACCTGGAAGATGGTTTCATCGAGGTCAAAGCGATCAAATCCAAGACTGGAGAACGCCGCCTTGTTCCGATTCACGATAATCTGAAAGAGTGGCTGTTGCCCTATCGCCAGCCAACCGGCAAGGTGTCCGAGCGCCTCCGCATCCTGGATGACAGTGAGGCGGGGGAGTTTTGGCTTTACGAGCCGGGCCGCAAGTTTGACGGGCGCAAGACTCTTAAATTCGGAAAGCGCCAGATGGAGGTGCCGGACTTTTCAGAGCGTCAACGCGGATGCCTTTACATCATTGACGAAGTGCATGTCTATTTCGGGGCGCGCGAGTGGCAGGCCACCGGGAGCGATTGCACGTATTTCCTGAGCCAGCATCGCAAGATTGGCTGTGACGTGGTGCTGGTGACGCAACACCCCGAACAGACGGACAAGGCGCTGCGTCGGCTGGCCCAGGAATACATGGTTGTTCGCAACCTGTCGCGGGAACCGATCTTTGGGTTTCGAATCGCCAATTTCTTCCGCACGATCCGCATGTTGAATTCCCCAAGTTCGCCCAACCCGGCCCCCTTTGATTCGGGGTTTGTAAAACTGCGCCCGGAGGTTTACGGGAAATTGTATGACACCAACGCCGGCGTCGGAATTGCCGGCCGTCTTAATCCCTCGAACGAACAGCGCGGGATTCATTGGTATTGGCTGGGTGCGCCCGTTGCGGCCATTGTGCTGTTCTTTCTCTGGCTCTTTACTCACCTTCATTTTGTTCAGAGGGAGATTAGTTCGCGCTTTTTTCACATGGCCGCGTCCGGGTTCCGTTCGGCGATGAATCATCCGCTGTTGCAAGTCTCCCATCCAGGGTTTGCAATCACCCGGCCCGCGGCCCCTGAGCCGCCCGCGCCGGTCGCCGCGGCCGTGTCGTCTAACGAGCTCGCCGGTCTCGTCGTGTACTGTTCCGGTTACGCGGTTCTGGACAAGGTGGTCATGGTGTTTCTTTCGGACGGTCGCATTGCCCGCTCGGATTGGGGCGACGTGCAATTCGTCGGGTCTCAAAAGGTCGAGGTTTTTGGGCGGGCGTTCCCGCTCTACACCACGGCGCAAATTGAGCGGTCGCACCCGGAAATGAATTTTACGGCGGGGCCGGAGCCTTCCGGGCTGGCGGCAAGGGGCGTTGAACTTTCGAGCGGTTCAACGCCCGGTCCGACCCCGCCGATCATTCTGCCCCTTCACGATTACCGCCAGAATCTCCACAACGTCAAGCCGGTGGGCTTCCAGGGGCGCGGATCGCGGAATACGGCGGAGCCCTGAGCGGCGAAAAGGGCGTTGAAGCTGGAGATTCAACGCCGTTTTGGTCGCGCTGATCGGTTCGGCGGAGTGACGAAAGCCGGCTGGCGAATGATCAAATGACGTGGGCAGAGCACAGTTTCGGTCTGAAGGCCAAGGCGCGCAAAGCGCCAGGGGGTTTGGTCACTGCGATTGTAAAGCAGAGGTATTCAGCGCCTTGCTCCCACTAAATGTCAAAACCGATGTGCTGTGGAATTTTTTGTGAAAAAAAACTTGTCAAGGTTAGGGCGATGGTGTAGTGCTGGATTGTCAGGTTAAGAACGCATGTAAATCTCTAAAACAACAAATATAATTTGCAGCTTCGGCTGCTGTCTCGCAAAACTGGTAATTTTATTGGAAAGGCAGCTTTCGTTGTATGCCCGTCGCTGGGCGTGCCGAAAGCGTTCTTTCCAGGCATACCAGTGCCAGCGAGGGCGTGAGTAATCACGCCCTTATGGTCGGCAGCGGGGCACGGGTATATGACAATTGCCAACCATTCCAATCCGGGTTCTGCCAACTCTCCTCTTGCTTCTTCGCACGGGGCGAAGCCGAAAATTCTCGCCGTTGAGGATGAAATGTCGGTGGCAATGTTAATCCGGATTTTGCTCTACCAGGAAGGTTGCGAAACAGAAATTGCAACCAGTGTTTCGGAAGCGTTGGAGCTTGCCCAGGAGAAGGATTTTGACCTGATCACCCTGGATATTGGAATACCCGGTGATACAGATGGCATCACTTTCTGTAGGCAATTAAAGGAGAATCCCCGTTTGAAGGACGTTCCCATCGTCATTGTGTCAGGCCGTGGGTCTTTGGAAGATCAGCAGCGCGGACTTGACGCTGGCGCAGCCGACTACATCACGAAGCCCTTCGACGCCGGAGAGTTCGCGGCGCGTGTCCTGTCGCATATTAATCGAAGAAAGGGGATATCATGCTAAAGCTCTCGAACAATGTTGTCGAAGCAACTCTTTGGAGCGCGAGCAACGCGTTGATTTTGCATCGGCATCGCGGATGTTGCTTGACGCCGTCGCAAGTGGTTGGAATCAATGGCGGCGTTCAGCGGAACAGGCTTTTTTTTGAGAAACTGAAACCAGAAGCGTTTCATTGAAAACAGAGGTGCAAAGACTATGAAAACCTGGAAGATCGTCACGGTGGTTTTGGCCCAATTGCTTTTGTCCTGGGCCGCCCTTTCGCAAATCAACCCGCCCGATCCTTACTTCGAGCTTGATTCCTGGAGCTTTAACGACACCAACTGGATTTCAGACTATGGATGCCCGCCCATGTCTTTTACAAACGTTGAAAACCCGACAAATTGGGACGGCAACGCTTTGGAGGTGGATTCGACCAATCCGGCATGGCTGCAATATCCGATCGTCACAAGCGGCGTGACAAACATCATGTTTGGCGAGGGCGCCATATGTCTTTGGCTGCGGCCAAACTGGAACAGCGGCGAGGGTCCGGGCGATTGGGGGAGGATCGTTGACGTTGGCGAATACGGCACAAACAGCCCATCAAGCTGGTGGTCCCTTTACTTTTCGCCGGATGGCGGCAGCCTGAATTTTTCCAGCGAAACCAACGGCGTGTTCACCAATTATTTCAGCTGCCCCATTTCATGGGAGTCCAATACGTGGCATTGCGTGGTCCTGACGTTTTGGGCGCGCCGCTGTTTGCTGTATATTGACGGCCAATTTGCCACCAACGGAGCGGGAATGAATTACGTTCCAGGCAGCCAGGCCATGGCCGACGGCTTTTTTGTCGGCAGCGACGTCACCGGCCGGCAACAGGCGCGGGCGTTGATTGACGATTTGGCGACCTACAATTATACGTTTGATGAGAATGACGCCACCAACGCGTTCCTGGCGGGGTGGGATACAATGAACGGGATCACCAACCAGGGCAATGGCGGGAACGGGGATGGCGATGGCGATGGCTATAACCCGCCGGCCGTGAATTACGGGACGAACCTTTACCTCCTGGCGAGCAACGCGTTCAACAATCAAGTGTTGGGTTCGATCAACAATTCGTCAATTGACGTTCCCTACACCCTTTTTTCCCGGCAATCGCTGCTCTGGCCCTTATGGACGCCGGAAAGGACGTTTTACGGCTCATGGGTCACAAACACGACGGCTTTTTCCGTGTCCATGCTGGGCCGCTCGAATCTGTTTCTACAGGCGCGCTCGGAAATCGCGCCGCGCATCGTCGGCGCTGGAAAAACGACATTTGCCGCAGTGCGGCGCGATGGAACGGTGTGGACGTGGGGGAATGGCAATTATGGGCAGCTAGGCAACGGACAATGGACGAACAGCACGACGCCCGTGCAGGTCGTCGGCCTCTCCAATATCGTTGCCGTCGCCACGCCATTTTGGGGCGACTACACATTGGCTTTGGATGCTGAGGGCAAAGTTTGGACCTGGGGCACTAACAATACTGGGCAGTTGGGGCGGGATGACGGCCTGTACGAGACCGAAAACACGCCCGCAACCGTTCCTGGCTTGAGCAATATTGTGGCCGTGGCGGGTGGAAATGGCCATGCCATCGCGCTCAGGAGTGACGGCACGGTGTGGGCCTGGGGAGACAACATTTTTGGAGATTTGGGCGACAATTCAGGAACGCAACGGGACTATGCCTCCATTGTTCCGGGTTTGACCAACGCCATCGCAATTGCGGCGGCTGGCTATGACAGCTTTGCCCTGTGTTCGAACGGCAAGGCCTGGGGCTGGGGATTCAACCAGTACGACGAGTTAGGCATTGGAAACGCAAACAGTCA
>JBOHXA010000701.1:0-14103 GCA_050737335.1 Limisphaerales bacterium
GCTTTCCACCGTCGAGGAAAATGATCGGGTTGTATGCCCATTGAAGAGATCAATCCTATGATTGTGACATTCAAGATTGTTCGACAGTTTCCCGGTTAAATCAGTCAGCTTTCGCTTCAGATTCTTATGCCTTCGACTCGGCCGCCGGGCTACACGGCCCACTGCCTGTGTCACGCGAGTGTAATGTCCCATTTCCAATCGCTGGCTCACCCATCGCTTCCTCAGCCACCGCGCCATGACCGCTTTCTCCAACCAATCCGCGTCTCGGGGGTAACCGGGCCGGACCTGGCGATTCAAGCTTGAAAATCACTGCTCCAAGGATACGCTGCAACCGATTGAGCCAGCAGCCGATACATGCCTCTTCAATAGCTGGAACCGGGGCCATATGGCTTGGGCGGGCGTTATTGGCTTTGGCTTTGACCATTTTTGCCGTTCCCAGGGGCGGCGCGAAAACATCTAATTCCGTCGAAAGCTCATCCACAAAGCATGTGTTGATGATTTTCAGCGAGGCGAGGGATTTGCCCGGGAACGTATTGATGGAACAGGCGGCCAGGCAGGAAATGCTGGCGCACACCACTAATAACATCGAGTTTTTCAGCGAAAGCCTCGACGCCAGCCATTTCCCTAATCCTACCAATTACCACCTTTTCCGGGATTACATCAGAAACAAATACGCGGGACAAAAGGTGGACCTGCTGCTGATGTTCATGACGCGGAATTTCAAATTGGCTGATGAAATGAGCGCGGCGCTGCCGCCGAATATTCCATCAGTCTTTGTAGTGCTCAATGACCTGGATGCGCCCAAGCCGCCGCCCGGCCGGCCCTTCACGGGCATCCTGCAACGCTCTGATATTGCGGGAACAATCAAATTCATTTTCCGTCTGCAGCCGGAGACGCGCCGGGTAGTAGTCATAGGCGGCGTTTCAGACAATGACCGGAAAACCCTGGCGCGGATCGCCGAAGTGGCGCGGTCCGTGGACGGCGTGGAATTCGAGTTTTGGACCAACCGCCCGGTGGATGATCTGTGCAAGGCTGCGCGGACTCTCTCCGCAGGCACGGTCATTCTGCTGGCCGCTGAGCACCGCGACGCCACCGGCCAGCGGTTTTATACCGCCGATGTAGCGCAAAAGCTCGCGCCGCTCGCCAGTGTTCCGGTGTACGTATTGGGCGAGGGGGCTGTCGGCACCGGGGCCCTTGGGGGAAGCGTGTTAAACTTTGACAGTCTTGGCGCGGATGCCGGCAAACTGGCTCTGTCAGTACTGAACGGAACGCCTGTGAGCAAGCTTCCCATAGTAATTCGCTCCAATGGCACACCCATGGTGGATTGGCGTGCCCTCGAGCGATGGGACATTCAGCAAAGCCGGTTGCCGGTCGGTTGCGTGATACGTTATCAGCCGCATTCATTGTTGGAAGAGCACAGGAAGTTGATACTGTTTGTCGCGGCGGCCTTGATCATTCAGGCCCTCACCATCCTGGCGCTGTTATTGCAACATAGGCGCCATCGCCGCGCCCAGGCGCAAATCGAACGGCAACGCGCCGAGATGGCTCACGTCTCACGCGTCTCGACCGTCGGCCAACTCGCCTCGGCCCTGACGCACGAACTCAACCAGCCTCTGGGCGCCATCTTGCGCAACGCCGAAGCGGCCGAGCTCTTTCTTCAAAGTCATCCGCCCAATTTGGAGGAAGTCCGCGCCATTCTCGCCGACATCCGCAAGGACGACAAACGCGCCGGAAACGTGATAGACCGGATGCGCGCACTGTATCAGCGCCGGAGTTTGGCGCTCGGACCTGTGGACTTGAGCGAACTGGTGGCCGATACGATTGCCCTGACCCGGACAGATGCGGCCGCGCGGCATGTGAAGGTGACTGCAGATTTGCCGCCGCAATTGCCCGCCGCGCATGGAGACCGCGTGCATTTGCAACAAGTGTTGCTGAACCTCATCCTCAATGGAATGGACGCCATGACCGCTATGCCCAAAGCGCGGCGGCTATTGGCTCTCAGGGCATGGGAAAGCAAAACAGGGAATCTGCTGCTGACCGTTGCCGACCAGGGAACGGGCATCGCGCCAGAGGACGCCGGGCGGATTTTCGAGCCATTCTTTACGACCAAATTAAACGGCATGGGCATGGGTCTGGCTATTACCCAGACTATCATCGAGGCCCATGGAGGCGACCTCTGGGTCGAAAGCAAAGGAACGGACGGAACAACCTTTACGGTTATTCTGCCGCCAGCCGGAAATGCCAGCGTCCGGGATGGCGACTTGCCTGCCAGCATTTAAAGTTTAAAATTGTTCATCATGCCACCGCCTGTCCAGGAATCTTCCGTGGTTGTTATCATTGATGATGATCGGTCTTTCCTGAAGTCCATGTCCCGGCTCTTGCGCGCCGTCGGTTATACCGTGCGCGCATTTGAGTCCGCGGAAGAGTTCCTGGGTCAACTGCTTCCAGAAATGTCGGGCTGCATTGTGGCCGATTTGCAGATGCCGGGCATGGATGGGCTGGCGCTGCAACAGGCATTGACAAAGACCGGCAATCCTTTGCCAATTATTTTCCTGACGGGCCGCGGTGATATCCCAAGCAGCGTCAGCGCCATGCGCCGCGGGGCCGAGGATTTCCTGACCAAGCGCGCCCCCAAGGAGGATTTGCTGGCGGCCGTCGAACGGGCCATGGCGCGCGACAGGATCGAGCGCAACGAGCGCGGGCGATTGCGGGATTTGCGCCGGCTCTTCGATATTTTAAGCGCGCGCGAATTGGAAATTCTCGGCCACGTCGTTCGTGGCCGGATGAACAAGGAAATCGCCGCCGATCTCAACATCAATGAACGCACCGTAAAGCTGCACCGCACCAGTATCACCAGAAAGTTAAAAGTGCAGTCCGTGGCTGAACTGACGCGCCTGGCTGGCGAAGCCGGCCTTTTCAAATCGCAAAAAGAAAGCAGGCCCATCCAGCCAGCCGTACCTTCCCTAAAGGGCAGTAGCTAAAACAATAGGCTCCATCTATTCTCTCTTACGCCGTCCGTCCAATGGCGTTGCTTCCGGTATGCTCAACTCTCAACTGGAAGGCGGACGGCAACTTTTTTACCGCCTTCCCCGATCCTGATGTTATCGGAAACGATTTCGCCCGGCTGAAAAACTGGAAAAGCAAATCATGGGCCACGATAACCTGCCTAATTCGGGTTACAGGCAACGGGCGACTCACGGATTTGGTCATCCCGATTCAGAATCGAGGCTCACGTCGTCTCCCGCGAAAATTGCAGAGGTTTGCGAAAGTGCAAGAGGCCGGACCGCGAGGTCCGGCCTCTTTATAGTGATGAGGTTTAGACGCCGTCACTCCGACGCTCAGAAGGGCGGCATGGCCTGTTTTGGGGGTCGCTGTCCCGGCCACACCGCGAGCAAAACCTCTCTGCCAACCCTAAACGGACAGCGAAATTTAAACATCTGCAATAATAGACCCGTCGGGCATTAAAACACAATGAACGGCATATTAAAATTTTTTCAGAATCTCCCCGGCCAACGCGGGTGATGAATCCCTGAGTTTTTCCGCAAGGATAACTGTAAGGGCGCGACAGGAGGAAACTGAGTCTAAAACCGCGCGACATATTCGGCCAGTCCGGAAACCTGATCAGAGATTCGTTACCTCGTCTTCAACGAAAAAATGGGCATGCGTGACGGGGCCACGAGCCTCTGATTTCATCGTCGTTAATGGGCCTGCGCCGCCTGGAAATGTTCCAATCGTTCACGAATCGAATCTTCCAACTCGGTCTTGTTTTGCAACCGTGCCAGAACCAAAGCCTGTTGCAGACGCTCAATGGCTTCGGCGGTCCTGCCCTGGCTGGCCAGCGCGATGCCCAGATTATTGTAAGAGGAAGCGTCATCGGGTTTGAGTTGAATGGCGCGCTTAAAGCATTTTATCGCATCGTCCAGTTTGCTCGTCCTGGCCAGGACCACGCCCAGATTATTCAGTGTATTCGGGTCGTCCGGCCTGAGTGCGAGCGCTTGCCGATAGCAGCCGGCCGCGTCGCTCACATCGCCCTCCGCGGCCAGCGCGCCCCCCAGGTCGTTTAAGGCGTCGAGGTAATTCGGTTTCACTTGAATGGCCTTTCTATATTGTTCAATCGCCTCGTTTAGATTTCCTTGTCGGGCGAGCGTCAGCCCCAAATTGCATCGCGCTTCCGCAAAATCCGGGTTGATTTCAAGCGCCTGCCGGTAATTCTCGACCGCGTCATCGTAGTCAGATCCTCCGGCGTAAATGTTGCCCAGATTATAATACGTCCCCGCATCTTCGGGCTTAAGTTCAATCGCCCGGTCAAGGTCCTGGGCAGCTTCACTGACCTTGCCCTGGGCCGCCAGGGCAACGCTTAAATTGTTTAAAATGCGGACGTTCTCAGGCTCCAGTTGAAGCGCCTGATGAAAATCGCCAACCGCCGCACCGAGCTTTCCCTGCGTGGTCAGGACCTTGCCCAGATTATTCATGGATTTGGCGTCCTCGGGGTTGATTTGAAGGGCGCGATTGAAATTTCGGACGGCGTCCGGGACATCCCCTTGAGCCGCCAGGGCGATGCCCAAATTACAATGGGCGATACAGCTCTGCGGCCAACGCGAGAGCGTGCGCGTCCAAATCGAAACGCTATTTTTCCAAAAGCCTGCCTGGATGTATGTGCCGCAGGCCAGCGCCACAAGAACGGCGGCGGCGGCGCATCCCAATACAATCCGCCGAAAAGGCAGCGACCGGGACATTTCCGCCGCCCCCCAGGCAATGAGAATAAACAGTCCAATTTGAGGAAGATACGTGTATCGGTCCGCCCGCGCCTGATCGCCCGTTTGCATGATGTCGATGGCCGGCAAAAACATAATCAGATACCACAGCCAGCCCGCCAACAGATAAGGACGTTTTCGCCTCGCCACAAAAAATCCGGCTGAAAGCCCCAGCAACACGGCGGCGGAAAAAGCGACTTTCAATGGGGGCAGATGATCCGGGGGAGGGGGATATAAGAGGGCCAGCCCCACGGGATAAATAGTGTGGCCCAGGTAATCCACATATGCCATTAGCGCGTTAGCCACTCGCCAGGACCCGCTGAAATGTTGAACCGCCAGTATAACGTGTTTTTGTGTTAGCGCCGTGACGACGCACCCGGCAACGCTCAAAAAAAAGAAAGGCCATTTTTCGAGGAGCAACTTCGGCAGAGAATGGAATTTCATGCGCTGCAGCGGCCAAAAATCCAGAACCAGCAGCGCCAGCGGCAGCGTGACGACCATCGCCTTGGATAACAAAGCCAGAACAAATAAAACCAGCGCCCAATAATAAGCAGCCGTCCAACCTCGCGGATCGAGGGACGCTGTCGCCGAGGCGGCGTTTTCAAGGCGCCGCTGCGATTGGACATGGCGAATCCACGCCCAAAGAGCCAGCATAAAAAATAATCCGCTTAAGACGTCTTTCCGTTCGGCAACCCAGGCTACCGATTCGACTCGGAGCGGATGAATGGCGAAGGCCGCCGCCGCAAAGGCGCTGGGCCATCGGGCGCCGGTCATCGCTTGAAGCACGAGGAACAGAACGATGGCCGTCGCGGCGTGGAGCAGGACATTGGTGAGGTGATGGCCTCCGGCGTTCGGCCCGTAAAGCTGCCAATCCAGCATGTGCGAAATGTCAGTAACCGGAAACCACGAGTCCCGGCCGCTGTTCCGCGTAAATACACGGCCAATTTCGCGCAAGTCCAGGCCCCGCGTCACAGCGGGATTTTCGTACACGATGGCATCGTCATCGTAATTGATAAAATTGAATCGAATGGTTTGGCCAAAAACCGCCCAGACAAGGAGCGTGAGCCCCACGCAAATGCCGGCTGATTGCCAAACGGCTTTCAACGGGGCTGGCGGGCCGGAAGGGTTGTGGTCCCGGACGAATGGAACAGCATCACCGGCTGTCATGGAGTCGCTTCAATATTGATGCCGAGCCGATCAAGCGTGCTCCCTTCCTGCGAGTAGAGATTGGCGAGGGCTTCCTCATAATTGGCCAGCGCCCGGATTTCCTGGCCGCGTGCCGCCGTAAGGTTGTTTTGATAGGTCAGCACTTCAAAAGTTGTGGCCTTGCCCACCCCGTACGTTTTTTGCTCGGCATCCAGCGCGGCCTCCGCGTAAATGCGCGCCTGCCGTGTCGCATCCACGCTTTCATAATCCGATTGGGCGGTCTTAACGGCATTGTCAATCCCCACCAGGACGCTTTGTTCAAATTGTTTTAGTTTTAGAATTACTTGCTTGAGCGTGACCTTATCGGATCTGAATTGATTGCGGGCATTTACGTCGCCCAGAGGCACCGTCAATTGAGCCTCGTAACTGTAATAGGGGGCGCTACCCTGGTTGAGTTGGCCGAAAGCGCCACTGTAATACAGGCCATTCCCGTTCCAGCCATACGTGCCTATCACGTCGAGTTCCGGAAAGAGCTGGTTGCGGTCGAATTTGAGCTGGATGCCCTGCTTCTTCACATTTAGCTCGTACTGTTTCAGGTCCGGTCTCTCTGCCAGGCCCCGACTCCAACTGTCCTGCAAATTGAACAACACCAGCGGCGCCGAAAGAGGCTTGGTGGGCTGAATGTCCAAATCATGCCAGGCTGAATAATGATCGGTAATCAGGTTCTTCAACGTGTTCTCATCCGTTTCCAGGGTGCTTTGCGCGGTGATAAGATTCGCCTCGTTTTGCGCCACTTGCGATTGGTCCTGTTGCACGCTCAGTTCGGCGAGCGTCCCGATTTGCAGCCGTTGCCTGTCCTGGTCCAATTGTGTCTGGGAAAGGTCAAGCGCCTCCTGCTGCACCTTCAGATTCTCCAGCGCGTAAGTCAATTCATAATAAGCGTTCTCCACCGACGTCACGCTCGTGATGACCTGATAGCGAAAACCCTCCGCGTCGTATCGCAGGGTGTTCTTGTTGACGAGGATCGTCAGGCGGCTTTGGTCAATCCACATGTTTTTCAGCAACGGCTGGGTCAATTTAATTCCAAACGAACCGATGCTGTCCGGGGCGATGAAGGGCAGGCCGTTGGTCGTGAACCTCCAAAGATGCTGCTGATAGATGTAGCCGTTGAGACCATATTGCAGTCCCGTCCATGGCAATTCTCCATTGATGCCGGAGGTAAAATCGCTCTCTTTAGTCTGGGTGGGAGGCAACTGGAGGCCGTCAAAAAAGCCGCCCGGCTGGTCGTTGAAACTGCGCGTGCCCGAAGCGGTGAATGTCGGATCGTAAGCCGTGCCGTAGGACGCGTGCAGATTATAAAGGTCTATTTCAGGATTGTACCGCTGGATTTGCACGTCCAGGTTGTGTTTGAGCGCCTGGGCAACGCAGTCCTGCATTGACATTTTGCGGCCGCCAGGCACAGCGTTGGTCGCCACCAGGCTCGGGCTGGTTTGCGCTGCGGCTGTGACAGCGAGCAGAGCATGGAAGAAAACAACGCCGACAGTTCTCATGGAACCGAAATATTGCGAATTTGCGAGGATTCCGTCAACTCAAGACGTCCATTGTAACCAAATGGTTACTGCCCGGCCGATTGGGCCGGGACGGTTTCCACTTTCGCGTTGTTTTCCAAAAATTCCATCACCTTCTCGTGCAGCGCCTGATCGTAAAGCTCGCCAATCGCCTCGCGCTTCTGCAAATCCTTGAGAAATTGCTCCAGGGGAATCTGATGCGTTGCCGCAATCACCCGCGCCTGCATCAGGGCGTCCTCCTGGGAAACCGAAAGTTTTTCCTTTTCGGCGATACGCTGGACCAGGAACATCAGCTTGACACGGTCTTTGGCGTTGGCCGTCGCGCTCGCGTAAATGGCGTCTTTCTGTTCCTCAATCACTTCGCGGGAAATGCCGCGCCGGGTATTGTCACGGACAATGTCATAAACGACATTATGGGTCGCGTTGGCCACTGGCGTTTCCGGCAGATCAAACTGCACCCGGTCCATTAGCGACCGCACGACCTGACCGCGGACGGAGCGTGATCGGGAATATTTCAGCTCTTTTTCCAGGTCGAACCGGACGCCCGCCCGCAATTTCTCAAGATTCTCCGCGCCGTATTTTTTGGCCAGGGCGTCATCAATCGGCGGCAACACTTTTTCTTTCACTTCCAGGATTTCCACTCCAAAGACGCCTTTCTTGTTCTGCAATTCTTTGGTCACAAAATCCGCCGGAAAATCCACCGTGACTGTCCG
This sequence comes from Limisphaerales bacterium, assembly GCA_050737335.1. Classification (GTDB taxonomy): domain Bacteria; phylum Verrucomicrobiota; class Verrucomicrobiia; order Limisphaerales; family UBA11358; genus UBA11358. The sequence goes on from JBOHXA010000701.1 coordinate 8,182, forward strand.
TTTCTCCCCGGCTTTGGCGCCGGTCAGTTGGGCCGCAAATCCTTCGATGAAGGCGTGGGGTTCAATATCCAGCCAGAAATTCTTCTTTTCCGTCAAACCTGTCGCCGTCGGCGCCGTTTCGGTTATCGGTTTGCCGTCGCAGGTGCCGGTGTAGTTGGCAACAGCCATGTCTCCCATCCGCAGTTCGCGTTGGACGGTTTCAAATTTTACCTGTTGTTGCGCCAGCATTTTGATCGCGCGGTCCACGTCCGCGTCGCCCACCGATTTGTCCTCCAGTTTGGCCGCCAGGCCCTTGTATTCAGGCAGTTCAAATTCCGGCGCGGTTTCGATGGTGGCGGCGAATTGAAGGTTTTGCCCGCGCTGAAAGCTAATTTCTTCGATGTCCGGTCGCCCGATGACCGTCAGTTTCTTTTCCTCGAGCGCTTTGCGATAGTTCTCGCCAATCAGTTTGCGCCTGACTTCATCGGTGATTTCCATGTTGTATTTCTTCAGGACGAGATCCCGGGGCGCTCTGCCCGGACGAAAGCCGGGCAGCGCGGCCTGCTTTTGAAAGTCCCTGACAACCGAATCGAAGACCTCATCCACGGCCTTGGCTTCGACGTCCACCCGCATCAGTTTTTTGCAAGGGGCCAGATTTTCAACGGAGATATTCACAATAATTCCTCGTCAAACGAGCCGTGAAACATAACAGAACCACCGCAACACCGTCAATGCCTCTTCTATTCCGGGATTTCCGCTTCGACAAGCCGGGCCAAAAGCGCGAGCGATTCCTGCCAGCCCAGATAACACGCTTCCGCGGGAATGGCCGATGGAATGCCTTCCTGGACCACATTCAGGTTCGCCCCGCAAAACACCTTTTTCAACGTAATGATCGTCAGCAATTCGCCCGGCATGTTCGGATTGTCGAATCGCGTCGCGTAACGAACCGCTCAGGCGGGGTCAATTCACGATAGGTTGTGCTGAAAGAATGGCTTTTCCCGGCGCCCAAATTCGTAAAGGACATTTGATACTCGCCGCCCACGCGCGCGTCCATGCGGTGAACTTTGCCCGTAAATCCGTTTGGCGGCAGCCATTTGGCCAGGGCGTCGGTGTCCAGAAAGGCCTTGAAAATCCTCTCCGACGAAGCGCGGAGCACACGGTGCAGGCAGACTGCATTTGGCATATTCACGTTTTGTTAATGGCTCATGTGTCGTTTCATTCATATGACGAATGGGCGAAGGCGAAAAGGACAAAGATGCGTCAAATCTGTTTCCAAACGCTTTATCATGTAAATCCTGGCCTCTCCGCGATGGCTTTTGAGCGCCGGCGATAAATCTCGTCTCCAAAATTGCGGAAATCTTTGACAGGATGAACAGGATGGACAGGATGGTTGTAAGAAATGAGTGATTCGTCTTCACATACCGGACGCCGGGAAACAGGGCGCCTGATTATATTCCTGGTTTTAGGTCTGTTCCTTTTGGCCTGGCTGTTTTGGTTTGGGGCGGACCTGTTGTCAAAGCACGGCTTGGAGCGATACGAACAACAGCGCGAGGCAATGGGCGAGCATTTTAATTTCGCCGATTTTATTCCCAAACCCGTGCTGGATGAATCGAATTTCGCGCTCGCGCCCATCGTCGCCGGCGGCTATGAAGAAATGATGAATCAAAACGGGCGTCCAACTCATTCGAGAAACGGCGACGTTGACGACCCGCTGGTAATGGAGATTTACGGCGGGAAATCGCGAGTCCAAACGCCAGACGGAGGCAATTGGGCGCTCGGGCAGCCGACGGATTTGAAAGCCTTTCAGCGGTACTATCGTTCCCTGGCGCAGTCCGGCGACGCGAACGCCTTTCCCGTGGCGCCACAGCCCCAGTCTCCAGCGGCCGATGTGCTCCTGGCATTGAGCAGATATGACGAACCTATCGAGGAATTGCGACAGGCCGCCGCGCTGCCCGATTCGCGCTTTCCGCTGAATTATCATAGCGATCCGCCCGCGGGAATTTTGCTGCCGCATCTTGCGGAACTCAAAGGACCGAGTCAGGTCCTGGAACTCCGCGCTGTGTCGGAATTGCAAAACGGCCAAAATGATGCAGCCCTCGCCGACGTGGAACTGATGTTGCGGCTCATGGCATCCGTCCGCGACGAACCATTCTTGATTTCGCATTTGGTCCGCGTAGCCCTGCTCAATCTCGCGCTTCAGCCGGTATGGGAGGGAACACAGGCGCATCGCTGGACGGATAGTCAGCTCAAGGAACTGGATCGCGATTTGGCGGGACTCGATTTCCTGGCCGATTACCAATTCTGCATGCGCGGGGAATGCGCGATTGGGATGGCCGACATGGATTATTTTCGCCGCACGCGCAAAGCCGTCATGGATTATGGCGCTCACACCATGCCATCGGCTTTGGAACTCGAACTGCGATTTGGTCCGGACTCGATTTATTACCATAACGAATCAGTGTTTGCGCGGGCCTTCCAGGAATGGATTCTGCCAATCGTGGACGTGCGGCGGCACACCGTTTCACTTAAAGCCGCGCGGGTAGCCACAACCAATCTGGAGGCAATGGATCTCAACTTGACCGTCAACAACGTCCTGGCCGCCACGTCCCTGTTTTATGGGAGGTCTTTGGAAAGGTTCAGCCACGCTCAAAGCTGCGTGAACATGGCGCGCCTGGCCATCGCATTGGAACGTTACCGGCTCGTTCACAGTATATATCCTGAAACGCTGAAAGCGCTGACGCCGGACTTCATCGAGTCCATCCCACACGACATCATCGGCGGCAAGCCGCTTAAATATCACCGGTCGAGTGGCGGACGCTTCGTCCTGTATTCCGTTGGCTGGAACGGCTCAGATGACGGCGGGAAAATCGCGTTTCTGGGCGCTTCAAAAACGAGCATTGATTATGAAAAGGGCGATTGGGTATGGGCCGGGGAGCCTCAGGCTCCGTAGGAATGTGGCGGACGAGAAAGAGACTCTAACTAAAACCGTACCGCCAGCAGGAATTGGCCAGGTTTCCTCGCGTTCGTCTCCTGGCCGCTGCGCTGGGCCGGCTCGCGGTTTCAGTGGGAGACTGCTCGCTTCAGTCCCGGTGTTCGCGCGCCCTCCATTTTTGGTTTCTCATTTTTCGATTTTAATTCTATTATACCCGGGACTCGCGCGCGTAGCTCAACTGGATAGAGCGTTGGCCTCCGGAGCCAAAGGTTGTGGGTTCAACTCCCGCCGCGCGCACCACGCTTCGCCGTTGGCAATGCGTGGAAGGCCACGAACAAGGGCAATCGTCTGGACATTAACCTTTGTACTGGGAATAATCTGTTGTCCTAAAATCGTTCTGACATTGCTGACAACAATTCTCCTATTTGCAATTTCATTGATAACGACAACAGTTGCATGGCTCTCGGGGGTCAGATTCAAAGTCGATCAGCGTGGATTCCCTTTTGCATTTCTACCAGCGTTTGCGCTTTGATTTTCCTGAAACATAACTCACCGGTATTGATTCAATCATTCTTCGCAGGTTTGCTGCCGATTGCATTTGTCGGATTTGGTCTTTCTACCGTCGGCGCAATCGGAGCAGCGTTGGCCGAGTGGGAAAAAGACTAAAAAAAGACTTGCGAAACTGTGAAGCAGGAAGAAAATCACGAAAAAGGCCCACGCTGGTCGTGGGCAAGAACCCATATGGGAAATCTCAGTTCATGTCTTTCGTCCTTTCGTGGTTTAAATTCTGCAAAAGTCCGTTATTTCTGTCTAAAAGGTTTCAAAATATTGCCATGAAATTGCTATTTCTGCCGCTCGTCGGCGTTCTATTGGGCCTCACCTCCAGCGCAACGGCCAGGCTGGTTCTGGCCGACCACGGGCGAAGCCCTTACACAATCGTCATCGCCCCGGATGCCAGCCCGACGGTCAAGCTGGCCGCACAAGAACTGGCGGATGACCTGAAACACATCTCAGGCGCCACGCTGCCGGTTTTGAGCGGGAAGCCTCCCGGTCCGGCGATCTTCGTGGGGTTCAGTCCGTTTCTTCCCCCCGCCTTCCACGAGGCGCGGCTGGACACTCTCCCCGACGAAAGTTTCGTGGTTCGCACACACAAGCACAACCTCTATCTGGCCGGCCATGACGACCGGGGCACACTCTACGCCGTTTACGCTTTTCTCGAAGACCAACTGGCCGTCCGCTGGTACGCGCCGGACGTCACCGTCCTGCCGCCCCGAGATGTGGTGCGCATCCCGGATTTGAACGAGACCCAGTCTCCCGCGTTCAGCTATCGCGACACCGACGAGGCAATCGTGTTCGGCAACGCCCAATGGGATGCGCACCTCCGTTTGAATGGCGTCAGCGTGCCCGACCAGGAGGATTTGGGCGGCATCAATCGGCTCTTTAATGGCGCGGAAAATTTCTACCAACTCGTTCCGCCCGCTCGTTATTTCGCCGATCACCCTGAATATTACAGTCTGAAAAATGGCAAACGAACGGCCTCGGGCGATTCTCAACTCTGCCTAAGCAATCCAGGCGTATTCAAGGTGGTGGTGGACGCCCTAGTGGCCGAGGCGAAGGCCAATCCCAGTGAATTGACTCTCGGCCTTTCGGCCAACGACGCCGGGGACGGAAACTGCGAGTGCGACGACTGCCGGGCCGCTGATGCGAGGTTCGGTTCCCCGGGTGGAACTCTGCTGGACTTCGTGAACCGGGTCGCCGCCGCCGTGCAGGCGGCCCTGCCGGACCGGAAGATCTGGGTGGAAACGCTGGCCTACCAATACACCGAGAAAGCGCCCACGCCCGGTGCCATCGCCCCCGCCAGCAACGTGCTCGTCTGTTTGGCCCCCATCTACGCGTGCGATGGCCATTCGCTGGCCTCCGACCCGCAGAACAAAAAGTCCAATGAGGCGTTGCTGGCCTGGAGCAGGGTCGCCGCCGGCCATCTGCAAGTCTGGCATTATGTCACCGACTTTGCCCACTATCTCCAACCCTATCCCGATTGGGACGAGTTGGGCGCGGACATGCCTTATTATTGGACCAATGGCGTATCCGGGATGTTCTGCGAAGGCGATTATCAGGGCAACTGCGAGCTGCAAACCATGCGCACCTGGGTGATGGCCCACCTCTTCTGGGACCCGCATCAGGATGTATGGGCGCTCGTCCGTGACTACTGTGACGGCTACTATGGCCAGGCCGGTCCCGACCTTTACGCGTATCTGAGGCTGTTCCACTACCGGTTGCAACAGCCCGGCATCCACCTGCACCTCTATGATCCACCGTCATCCCCGCTCTACGATGCTGCATTGCTCAAGAAAGCCAACCAACTTTTCGACCACGCCGAGGCCGTCGCGGAAAATCAGGAGATAAAGAACCGCGTGCAAGAGGCCCGCCTCGGTATCCGTTATATCGAACTCGCAACCCATATTCCCGGCCAAAATGCCACAGCCACCGACCGGGCCAGCTTTCGCGCCCGGCTTGATCCCTTCATAGCCGACCTCCAACGTTTCAAGATCGCCTCTATTTCCGAAGGCCACACCACCGGCGAGTGGATCCAGCAAATGAAGACAGTGGCCGGGGAATGACAGCGTTTTTCTGATGACTGCAAGGCCGTTATGTTATAACTCGGGAGCAAGTTTTGACCGATTATGGGACAAGACGGAGGAGATGAGATTCGCGCTTATGAACAAAGCAGATTCCGTTCCCTTGCCGACGCAATTGCCCGCGCTGCTGAGCAGTTCAATTCAGCCGGCGGGATTTACGGCCGGGCGCCCAAGGATGTTTCGCCCCCCAACAGATTTTTGGCGCCATACGAGCGGCGAAATGGAACAGGAACAGAAGAGAGCATCCACTTCCGATATTGAAACCGCGAATAGCCAGACGCCAAAAGCGGAACGGAAAGACCCCTTCCACAGCCCAGCCGTGCGAAAATCAAGAAGACAAGAAGCCAGTTGAGGAGCGCGGAGAAGTAGAGC
>JBOHXA010000702.1:0-7797 GCA_050737335.1 Limisphaerales bacterium
CCTTAAACCATGCCTGTGTATCCTCCAGCGGCGAATCCACGATGATCGGATAACGGACGTTTTCTTTGAGCAGCGCCCGGCACAGAAGTCCGCCTATTACAGCGGGCATTTTATCATCGGTTATCAGCAAATCCGGGGGCGCGGGCAACAGATCGGCCAATGCTGCCCGGACGCTTTCAAATGTGACCACGGTGTCGCACCTGAACGCAGGCCGGTTAGCTCAGTGGTAGAGCACCACCTTGACACGGTGGGGGTCACAGGTTCAAACCCTGTATCGCGCACCATTCTCAATTTCGTCAATGGCTTTATTCATTTTCGCACCTCCAAAGCACCGGTAATCGCCCATGTCGCGAAGCGCAAAGATTATTGAAAAACGTAGCGTGATTGTACGGACTTGATTTTTGGAATGGTGCTGTCGGGCAACACCTGCGGGATATGTTGACCGCGCCGTGCCCGGCAACCGCGCATGACCGCCCGGACAACACTCCTCTGACAGCCTTGCAGAGCGCGCACTGCATTGTGTGACGAATGCACGTAAGTGCCAACGGCGGAGCGCCGGAAATTTTTGCCACGGTCAAGGGAAGCATTCTTTTTGCCGGGCCAGACCGTCGCGGCAGAGTACCCCGCCAACCCCCAGTTGAATTCCGGGCAGATTTATCCGAGATACAAACAGAGATTCGGCTGCCGGGACAGCATAGATCTGGACGTCACGCTATATGTGTTCGGCGTCGCGTTCGTCGTGGACTATCCCAGACTATGACGCAGCATGCCCTGGAAATTGGCCGAAAAACCGTGAAAACGTGAAAAATGCAATCCCGGCTGAATGCAAAGTGCATGGCCGCAACTGTGGCGACGAACGGCGTGATGCGCGTTTCGGTCTAAATATAAGTTACCCTAAAACGCGAATGGCGCCGGGCAGCTCGCGGTTGTCGAAAGCGCTTCGCCAGGTGCCATCTGAATTTCGATAGGCCATGCACTGAAATCCAATGCCCTGGACCATAAAAAATTCAGTCAAAAAGGGCGATGCCGCGTCTTTGACCGCTACGGCCGGGTTGGCGCCGCCACCTGCCAGGCGGCTTATCGCACCCCGGTATTTACCCGCTGTTGATTGTGCTATCATATTCAATATCGCTTCAACGACATTTCAGCTATCGTAACTGCTTTGGTAAATGGCACGGTTTCCATTTACCGGGTTGCCGTAGGATTAGCATACGACGTGCCAGCGGCAATGCTATAGTTTCTCCGCCGGTCTTTGGCTCGCCGAAGCTATTAGCCCAGAAGGGTTTCCAAATTCTGGAACGCGGTTGAAAATGAGGCCGACTTAAGGAATCCGCAGTCCGGTTCGTCGAATGCAAAGGACATTGATCCAAACGCGGCATCTCCCTCGAGTTGCCTGCGCGCAAGCCGATCACGCCTTCTCGATCAGCTTTGCTGTCGCGTCCAAGGCCGCTTCAAGCGATTGGATTCTAACGGGCTTTGTAAGATGGGCATCGAAGCCGGCGTTTTCGCTTCGTGTGACGTCATGTTCCATTCCGTAACCGGTCAAGGCAATGCCGCGAAGAGGGTTTTGTTTGGCCAGTTCGTTCATCAAGTCATAACCATTGCCGTCTGGCAGGCCAATATCGGTGATGAGCAGGTCGAACTTGCCTTGTCTGGCTATAGTTCTGGCTTCCCTGACCGTGCCGGCTGCCATCACCTCGTAGCTGCGGCGGGCGAGCAGGCTGGCGAGTGTCGTGCGGGTCGGTTCATGGTCTTCGACAAGCAGGATACGAATGGTTCTGGCGCTTTTGTCCCGATGAACCTCTTCCAACGGGGCCGGCGCGGCCCCCTTTCCGTTCGCATCGCATTCGCTGACGAGCGGGAGTTCGACAATGAACGTCGAACCTTTATCGCGTCCCTCGCTGGCGGCGTAGATTTTTCCGGAATGCAATTCAGTAAGCTTTTGGGAAATGCTCAGGCCCAGGCCAAGTCCACCGAAGCGATGGCCGTTGGCGGCGGCGTGCTCGCCCTGCGAGAACGCCTTGAATATTCCAGCCAGTTCGTCCGGAGTAATTCCAATTCCGGTATCGGAAATTTTTGTCAGGAGCTTGTCTCCCGACGTTTCGCTCTCAATGGTGATCTGGCCGCCCTCATCCGTGAATTTGACGGCGTTCTTGAGCAGGTTCCAAAAAATCTGCTGCAAGCGCACGGAATCGGCGCAAACGGTATGTTGCGCCGCCTTGAGCCGCAGTTCCAGGCGAAGGCGTTTCTGATTCATTTCCTCGCGCACCTGCGCGACCGCGTCCATCAGGACCGTCCTGAGGTTCACAAAATGCTTTTCGAGAATGATTTTGCCGCGGGCAATTCGCGTCAAATCCAACAGGTCATCAATGAGCCTGGCTTCCATCTCGATGTTTTTGCGGATGGTGTTGAAGTCGGCGCGAACGCGTGGAGGCAAATCCCGATTGTTCATGGCGTCGCTGGCCAAGAGCAGCACCGGGTTCAGCGGTGTGCGCAATTCGTGCGACAGCGTGGCCATAAAATCGTCCTTGGCGCGCGAGGCGGCGCGCAATTCGTCATTGGTGCGTTCCAATTGTTGCGAAACGCATTCACGTTCAATCGCGAAGGCGAGCTGCGAAGCAATGGTTTGGGCGGGCTTCAGTTCTTCCCCGGCGAAACGACGCGGATGGTTAAAATAGAGCATGAATTTTCCCAGCAGCCTCTTTTCATAATTGATTGGGATAAAGGCCAGGGCGGCAATCCCTTCCCGTTGAATCGTGTTCCTCAATGTCTCATCGAGTTCGGCGTTGGCAACGTCGCCGATTGCAAGCAACCGCGGCGACTCGCCCTCCTTCCACGGCGAATGCCCCGCGACGGCATGGCGGTATTCATCAGAAAGGCCGCGCGAGGCTTTGAATTGCATGACCCCCTCGTGATCAGTCAGGAGCAAGGCGGCGCGGTCGGCGTTCTGACATTGGATGATCGCTTCGAGGGCGGCGTCACAGATTTCAGACATCGAGGACGCGGAATTGACCTGGGCAACCAGCTCAAAGAGCGCGCGCTGTTGCCGCTCATTTCGCTTGCGTTCGGTAATGTCGCGGGCAATTTTGGACGCGCCCACAATTTGTCCGCTGGCGTCTTTCACCGGCGAAATCGTCAGTGACACGTCAATGATGCTGCCGTCCTTGCGTTTACGAACGGTTTCAAAGTGTTTGACCTGTTCGCCATTGCGAATGTGCGCCAGGAATTCCATTTCCTCCGTCTCGCGTTCGGGCGGAAATAGGATTATGACGGACTTGCCAATGACTTCCGACGCTTTGTATTGGAATATCCGCTCGGCGCCATGGTTCCAACTGCTGATGTTGCCATTGATATCCTTGCCCACGATCGCGTCATCGGAGGATTCAACGATTGCGGCAAATCGTTGGTTCACCAAATGGGCCAGGTTGCGTTCGGTGACATCGAGCAGCAAATTGACAGCGCCGATGATTTTTCCCGACGGATCACGAATTGGCGTGGGATAGGGAAGGACGTTGCGGCGAACGCCGTCGGGACGCTCGATAATGATTTCCTGTCCGCGGACGGGTTCGCCCGTTTTTAACGTGATGGCCAATGGACATTCGTCGGGTGACAATTCGATTCCATCCGGTCTAAGCGTTCGGTGCGCGCCGCGCCCCGTCTCATGGCCTATTTTCGGGCATTTTCCCCACAGTTCGGCCGCGGCGGCGTTATAAAGGGTGATGTTTCCTTTGGCATCGGTCGTGTACACAGCGATTGGCAAATTGCGGACAACCTGCTCGTAACGTTCCTGATTGAGGCGAAGTTCGGAGGTCCGCTCGCGGACAGTCGCTTCGAGGGTATTGTTCATCTCCCTGAGAGCCTCCTCGGCGATCTTCCGCTGCGTGATTTCCACCTCCAGGGCGGCATTGGCGGCGGCCAGGGCGCGGGCCGTCCGGAACAAATCCGCGAATGCGCCAACCTTTGACTTGAGGATTTCCGGGTTGATCGGCTTGGTCAGATAATCAACGGCGCCGGCGCCGTAACCGGATATGACGTCTTTCTCATCGAGAAAATATGCCGTCAAAAACAGGATGGGAATATTCTGATTACGCTTGCGGGCTTTAATATGCCTTGCCAGTTCCAGACCGCCCATTCCGGGCATTTGAATATCCAGGACGATACAGGCAAATTCATTCTGCAGAAGCGCCATGAGCGCGTCCTCGGCGCGGAGCGCTCGAAACAGGCGCAGTCCCTTTAGAGAATCCAGGACGCATTCCAAGGCGTCCAGGTTCCGGCTCTCATCGTCCACGAGCAGGATATTGACCGGCTCGACTTCCGGGTCGGCCGCGAGCATTGTTTGTGTGTCAGTTAATGGCATTATCATTTGGGTCCAGGATTCCGCGATGAACGTCCATGCAACCCCTCATCCGGCGCCGTCGCCGGCCGAACGCGCGGCCGGCGAGGGCGTTCTAAAACCGTCCTGCCTTGCGCGCATCAAGGACAGGAGGGATGTTCCCCACACGTCTATACTAACCTCTCTGGCTTTGTAAAACATGGATTTGGCTGCCTAGCGATGGAGCCAAACGCGCAACAGCGAAACGAGTTGTTCGGTGTTGACGGGTTTGGCGATGTAGTCGGAAGCGCCGGCCTCCAGGCATTTTTCGCGGTCGCCCTTCATGGCCTTGGCGGTGAGAGCCAGGATGGGCAAGGCCCGAAACTTCTGTTCTTTTCGGATTTCCTTCAGGGTTTCATAACCATCCATTTCGGGCATCATGATGTCCATGAGCACGACGTTCAAATCCGGGGTGTTTTGGATGATTTCAATCGCCTGGCGGCCGTTGGTGGCGCTTAAGACGTTCATTTCGTGGTTTTCCAAAAGCGTGGTGAGGGCAAAAATGTTCCGGGCGTCGTCGTCCACCACCAGCGCCTTGCGTCCGCGCAACGATTCATTGGAATTGTGGAGCCGGGCGAGCATCTGGCGCTTGGGTTCGGGCAAATTGGCCACGACGCGGTGCAAAAACAGCGCCGTTTCGTCGAACAACCGATCAAGGGATTGCACGTCTTTGAGGACGATGCTTTTGGCCAGTGTCCGGAGCTGCTTTTCTTCCTGAGGATCGAGTTCCTTGCCGGTGAAGACCACAACGGGCACCTCGCGCAGGGCCGGCTCGGCCTGCATTTTCTCGAGCAGGGAAAAGCCGGTCATGTCCGGCAGGCGCAAATCCAGGACGCAACAATCGAATTGATTATCCATCAACTTTTGAAACGCGTCACCGCCCGTGCCGACCGTTTCAATTTCGATGTCATTGTGCGAGAGCAGCTCGACGATGCTGTCCCTTTCGATCTTATCGTCCTCGACCACCAGGAGCCGCCTGGCGCGCGGGGTGACAAAGTTTTTGATGCGATTGAAGCACTGTTCGAGGCCCTCGGTTGTGGCGGGCTTGATCGTGTAGGAGAAGGCGCCGTGAGAAAGGCCGTGCTGCCGCTCTTCTTCGATGGAAATAATTTGGACGGGGATATGGCGGGTTGCCGGTTCCAGCTTCAAATTGTTCAGGACCGTCCAGCCCAGCATGTCTGGAAGGAAGATATCCAGGGTGATGGCTGTGGGCAAATACCGCCGGGCCAGGGCGATAGCGGTATGCCCGCGTGTGGCTGAAAGCGCCTTAAAACCTTTGTCCCGGGCCAGACCCACCAGGACACGCGCGTAATGCGGATCATCCTCGACAATCAGCAGCACGCTGTCGCCGGGCTGAATCGTTTCGCGGTCATCGGGAATAATCTCTTCGCGTGGCGCGGGTAAAACGACCGATAGCGTCTCCGGTTCGCGGGAAATCTTGGCCGTTCCGCCGGAATAGGTTAAGGGCAAATAGAGGGTGAACGAACTGCCTTCACCGGGGGCGCTGACGAGTTTGATTTCCCCGCCCAACAAGCTGGCCAATTCACGGGAGATGGCCAAACCCAAACCGGTGCCGCCATATTTGCGGGCCGTGCCGGCGTCGGCCTGCTGAAAGGCCTCAAAAATCAATTTTTGCTTTTCAGCGGCGATGCCAATACCGGTATCGCTGATTTCAAGGGCGATGACATTGGGGGTTTTACTGAGGACTTTATGGTCGGGACTCCAGCCGGAGGTTGCCGGCGCGACGCGAATGGAGACATGGCCCTGGGAGGTGAATTTGAAGGCATTGGACAGCAAATTTTTGAGGATTTGCTGCAAGCGCTTGGGGTCGGTGGTCAGCGCGCGCGGCAGCGCGGTGTCAAATTGGGTATTGAATGGAAGATTTTTCGCCTCGGCGACGTGCCGGAAATTGCGCTCGACCGTGTCGCGCACCGCGCCAAAAGAGACTTCCTCGGCCTCCACGGTCACGGTGCCCGATTCGATCTTGGACAGGTCCAGGATGTCGGTGATGAGAGTGAGCAAATCCGAGCCTGAGGAATAAATGTTGCGGGCAAATTCGACCTGTTTGCCGGTGAGGTTGCCGGTGCCGTTTTCGGCGAGTTGCTGGCCTAAAATGAGAATGGAATTGAGCGGGGTGCGCAATTCGTGGGACATGTTGGCCAAAAATTCGGACTTATACTTGGAGGTGAGGGCCAATTCCGCGGCTTTTTCCTCGAGGGCGCGGCGGGCCTGCTCGACTTCGCGGCTCTTGCGCTCGACTTCGACGTTCTGTTCGGCCAACTGGCGCGCTTTTTGGGCGAGTTCTTCGTTTGTTTGCTGCAATTCCTTTTGCTGGGACTGCAACTCGCCGGTCAGCTGCTGAGATTGCTGGAGCAGGTTTTCGGTGCGCATCGTCGCCTCAATGGTGTTGAGCACGACGCCAATGGATTGGGTGAGTTGTTCGAGAAAAGTCAGGTGAGTCAGGCTGAATGGCGCCAGCGATGCCAATTCAATGACGGCCTTTGTCTGTCCTTCGAACAACACGGGCAGGACCAGAATGCTGGCCGGACGCGCCTGGGCAAGACTGGAAGCGATGCGAGTGTACTCTGATTTGACGCCGGTCAGGAGGATGCGTTGTTTTTCGAGGGCGCATTGGCCGACCAGGCCTTCGCCGACCAGGACGCGTTGCGGATGGTCCGCGCGCATGGCGTAGCCGGCCAGAAGCCGCAGGGTCCATTTATTGTCATCGCCCATCTCCATCTGGTAAATGGCGCCCTGCTGCGCGCCGACCAGCGGGGCCAGTTCGGACAACAACATCCGTCCGACGGTGAGGAGGTCGCGTTGCCCCTGCAACATGCCTGTGAATTTGGCGATATTGCTCTTGAGCCAGCCCTGCTCCTCGTTGCGCATGGTTGTCTCGCGCAGGTTATTAATCATCGTATTGATATTGTCCTTAAGCTCGGACACTTCACCGCGGGCCTCCACCGTGATGGAGCGGGTAAGGTCGCCCTTGGTCACTGCCGTGGAAACTTCGGCAATGGCCCGCACTTGCGTGGTAAGGTTTGCCGCAAGCAAGTTCACGTTGCCGGTGAGGTCTTTCCAGGTTCCGGCGGCGCCAGGCACGTTGGCCTGACCGCCCAACCGGCCTTCCACGCCCACCTCCCTGGCGACGTTTGTGACCTGTTCGGCAAAGGTAGCCAATGTGTCCGTCATGTTATTGATCGTCTCGGCGAGCGCCGCGACTTCACCTTTTGCTTCGACGGTGAGCTTTTGCCGCAAATTGCCTGTCGCGACCGCCGTCACGACTTTCACAATGCCGCGCACCTGGTCGGTGAGGTTGGCGGCCATGAAGTTCACGCTGTCGGTCAAATCTTTCCAAGTGCCGCCCACGCCGGGCACCTGCGCCTGCCCTCCCAGCTTTCCTTCCGTTCCCACTTCGCGGGCCA
>JBOHXA010000703.1:0-8140 GCA_050737335.1 Limisphaerales bacterium
TCGTCAGACAGGCCCGTCTGTGGGTTGGGCGTCGTCATACGGGAATTTTGGGATTCGGGTTTCGCAGCCTCGCCAAATACGAAGTGCGAGGCCGCGTGTTCAATTCCCCGAGCATGAGAAAACGCAACGGATGCGATCTCAGTTTGGCCACATCGCTGTCAGGTTTGTTCAAGTCGCCAAAAATGATTGCGTTTGCCGGGCACGCTTGCTGACAGGCTGTTTGAACCTCGCCTTCACGTATGGCGCGGTCCTGGTTCTCTGCATTGATTCGGGCGGCGCTGATACGCTGAATGCAGTACGTGCATTTTTCCATCACTCCACGCCAGCGAACGGTCACATTGGGATTCCACATCGGCTTGAGGCTGGGGGTGTTGTAATTGGCATATTGCAGAAAATTGAATCGGCGCACCTTCCAGGGACAGTTATTGGAACAATAACGTGTGCCAACGCACCGGTTATAGACCTGCACATTCAGGCCTTCCTTGTCGTGGACTGTCGCATCCACCGGACACACCACCTCGCACGGGGCATTTTCGCACTGCATGCAGGGCACCGGCTGGTGCGTAATTTGTGGATTCGCCGGAGCGCCGCGAAAATACCCGTCCACGCGAATCCAGTGCATAATCCGGCCCATGCCAACCTGCTGCTTTCCGACGATTGGGATGTTATTCTCCGCCTGGCAGGCGATGGTGCATGCATTGCATCCAATGCAGGCGCTCAGATCAATGGCCATGCCCCAGCGATAGCCGTTGTAAGGAAATTCTTTTGGCTGAAAGAGGGTATCGGATTCAGAGGGGGAGACAGAATCTTTCCGCACGAAATTCGGATCATCCTTGAAATCTGCAAATGTCCCCTCTCGCACGATTTGCCGTTCGGGCGAATCAACGACATGTTGAATCTGGGTCGAAACCAATTCATAATTCGAGCCGGTTTTTTTTAAAGTCGCGCCGCTGCCGGACCACAATGCGCTCGACGCGCGCAAAGGATAAACATTGAAGCCCGTGCCGGCGCCGACGGCGCCGACGCGGCTGCGCCCGTAGCCAAATTGCAGGCCAATGGAATCATCCGGTTGGCCGGGCGTTATCCAAACCGGCAATGACAAGCGGCGGCCCTGAAATTCAATTTCTACCACGGCCCCATTGGCCAATCCTTCCCGCGCCGCCATGGCCGGAGACATGAAAGCGGCGTTATCCCAGGTCAACTTCGTAATCGGCTTGGGCAATTCCTGCAACCATCCGTTGTTGGCGAAACGGCCGTCAAAAAGCGTGGCATCGGGCCGAAAAGTAATTTCCACGCCCATTGCGCTTTCCGACCGCGAAGGGACCAGAGAATCCAGCGATCGCAATCCTACGGCTTTAGATTGAAGTCTGGTATCGGCAATGAAGCCGTCGTGCAACGCCAGGCGCCACCGGCTTTCGAAGTCCGGTCCGGGGTTTCGCGATTTCCAAAAGTCACGCACAATGTCGTAGTCGTCTCTTCCCGGCGGCTCAAGAATGGCGTCCAATACTTCATGCGCTGACTTTCCATCATAGAGCGGAAAAATCAGCGGCTGAATAATGGAAATCGTTCCGTCAAATGCCCGCGCGTCGCCCCACGATTCCAGAAAATGATTTTGTGGAATGTGCCAATCGCAAAGCCATGATGTTTCATTGACGTCCGCCGCCAAATGGACGCTGAGTTTTGCGTTTTTCAACTTGCTTGCCAATTGAAAGTCGGCCGGGGCGGTGAACGCCGGGTTTCCGCCCAGAATGACAAGAGCTTCGACCTCGCCTCGATCCAAAGCTTCGGCGAGCTCGCGCAGGGAATTCGTTTGATTGGTGACACTTGCGCAGGCGCTTTCGGTATAAGTCACAGCATGACCCTCGTTGCGCAAGCGATGGTTCATCCAATGCGCCAGCGCATGAACCGTTGGGGGCTGGTTTTCGCCTGCGATTACAAGTCCCTCGCCCGGATGTTTCGAAAGGTCTTCGGCAACGGCCGCGACCCAGTCGGCGTTTGCGTTTCCAGCGCCCGCGGGTAATCGCGCTCCGAGCCGTTGGGCCAGCGCGAATGCGACCCCCTCGATCTCCGCGGCAGCCAAAGGAAAATGGTGATCTGCATTTGCACCGGTGATCGTGGGCGAACTCTCGATCACGTAGAGCCGGTTCATTTCTGTCTCTGGCATTCGCGCGCGGCGCAAGCTCGCGAAATCCCGCGCATATCGGACGGCGTTTGGGTGCAAATTGAGGAAATCCGAGTCGAGCGAGACAATCACTTTGGCTTTGTTGAACTGATACTGTGCTTCGACGATTTCCCCAAAAGCCAGCCTGGAACCTTCGATCACGTTGTCGCGATTTGCGGGCTCGTACTGGTGCCACCTCGCGCCGGGAAATTTTTTCAACAATGCCTGGATTTGGAAAAACAATGCCGGCGAGGTGATCGTTTCGGTCAAAATCCTCAATCTGGCGCCGTTCCTCGCCTTTTGCGACTCCATGACATTGAAAATCGTGGCGACAAAATTATCCCATGTATCGGGCTGGCCCTGTTGCAGGACTGCCTGGGAACGGTCCGGGTCGTAAAGGTCGAGCAATGCGGCCTGATGAAAGATGTTCGTCGCGCCCAAACTTGCCGGATGGCCGGGGTTGCCCTCTATCTTGGTGGGATGTCCCTCATGGCTTTCGACAATCAATCCTGTTGCGAATCCTCCCAACGCCATTGCTGTGGCGAAGTGCATGGGTTTGCCCGGAATAAGGTCCTCCGGCTGGCGCACATAGGGTATGATTTTGCCAATCGGCTGCTTCGTGCATGCTGGCAATCCGGCCAAGGCCAGCGACGCTCCGATGAGCTTTAAGAATTCCCTCCGCTTAAGGCCTTTCCATTCCGACGCGTCGGGAGCAAACTCCCGATGAAGCGATTCTTCGAACTGTTTCGTTCGCGCCAGTTCGTCCAGGCTCCGCCAAAAGCTTTCGCTCGATTGTCCTGGTTCGTTCATCGGTGACACATGCTGCAATCGCTAAGCTGCTCAGTATGGATATGGTACTGGGCCACCAGTTTTCGCCCCAGGGCGATTTGATTCGTGGCGGACCATTCCATATTGAAAACTTCGTCCCGGGGACGCACAAACTGTTCAGGATGACGGTGACAGTTCAGACACCATTTCATGTAGAGCGTGTGCGATTTCCACGTCAGCGGCATTTGGTCCAGTTGCCCATGGCAGGTCGCGCAACCGATGCCGTGGTTAACGTGGACGCTGTGGTTGAAGAAAACAAAATCAGGCGTGCGATTGACGCGGTTCCATTCCAGCCGCGTGTTGTGCGCCAGGCTGTCTCTGACTGGCGCGAGCATGGGCGCTTGCCGCCAGATTTGCGAATGACACGTCATACATGTCTCCGTGGGCGGCATGCCGGCAAAAGCGGATTTTTCGACATCGGCGTGGCAATAACGGCAGTCCAGCCCGAGTCCGAAAACGTGGTGTTTGTGGCTGAATGGCACTGGCTGATTCAATGGTATCATGTCACGCGTCGTCCACGGCGACCAATAAACCGCATAGGTAACCCCAATACTCGCGCCAATGAAAAGCACTATCCCGGCAATACTTGCACGGGCGATAGTGTTGGTCCGCGGACGAAATATTTGCGCCATATAACTTTTAATTATTATTGCGCTTGCTCCGGCGGCGTTTTAGCTGTCTCCGTGCCAGTGGAAATCCTTCGATAAGCCAATGATCCAAAAACAAAATGGGACAAATGCAAACCGGAGGCCACGAAACGTTGCAAAATGCGAAGGTGAATTGCTGAAGGAATTCACCCGCCGTTTCTTCATTGCGAATTTGATCGGAACAAGCATGGCACCTTCGCTGCTCCCAAGAAAATCATATGAAAACGAAAATCTTTCTTTCAATTATTATTGCGAGCGTGGCTGCGGTATGCAGCGGGCAGGCGGGCGGAGGAGCCGGCGGCGCTGGAGCTGCCGGTGCGGGCGGAGCGGCTGGAACCGGAGGAACCGGCGCAGCGAGGGGAGCCAACACCGGTGTCAATGGCGGCGCTCGTGGCGCCCCGGCGCCCCACGGCGTGCCAGGAATGCCGACCCCGGCGCCGAGCACCCCGCAAAATCCCAATTACCCAAACAATCCCAATTTCCCGAATAATCCTAATCGGCCGAATAACCCCAATATGCCTGCAAACAACCAAAACGTGCAGCCGAATGGGACGATCAACAATAACCAGCGCAATGGGACGCGTAGTACAGGGCCACGGAACGGGAACTCATTGTATTGGACGCAAAATCCTGGCGCCAACAATGCAACTGCAAATCAAAACCGCGCTCGTACGAGACGGAATCGAAATGCGTCCGGCAATCTAAACCGGAGTTTGAACCAACAGCAGAATCAAAACCAGAATACGACGCCGCCAAATGTAAATTCCACGCCGCCTACGACTACCACTCCTCCAAACAATGGAAACGCGCCAGCTGCCCCACCGAGCAGCCAAAATGCGCCTGCCGCGCGACCTAGCAGCCAGGCGACACCGCCATCGAGCGCCGCAGACCAGCCGGTTGGATAGCGCTGGCCAGGTGGTGCCGGGATGTTTAAGTAACACAGGCGTGAACACAAAATATATCATTTTGGTCGCAGTCACGTGGGCCGGTATTTGCAACGTCCTGGCGGGCAGCGCGCCACCCGCTCATCAGGCTCCAGTTGCTCGACAAGCGAGTGTCGCGCCGGTACATTCCACCTTTGCCGGCGCCCCCGCCGCCAGGGTGGCTCCGACTGCGCCCCGGGGCCCGCAGGCCCCAGTGGCGCCCACGTCCAGGGTCAGTTCCGCGCCAATCGCGCCCGTGGCTCCCACTCCCGCGCAGGGCGTCAATTCCAACTTTTCTAATGCTTACACTTCACGTGATTTCACGAATGGCATCCCGACGGCTTACTTCAAAAACACGAATTCCGTCTATTGGGCCACTAATCCGCCTTACGGTAATCCCCTCTCCGGTTACACAAACCGCACCATGCCTTTGATGGTCCGGCCTGCCAGGCCTGCAACGAACAAGAACAACTTTGCTCCGTCCCCCCAGCAATAAACAACCCAGTCCCCCCCGCATAACTAAATATGAAACGAAGACATACCCCGCGATATTCCTCGCGGTCGAACCGCTTTTCCCGGCGCGCGCGCATTCGATACGCCGTGGTTGGACTGGGCCACATCGCGCAGCATGCTATCCTGCCGGCCTTTGCTCACGCGCGAGAAAACTCCGAGCTATCGGCAATCGTTTCGGATGACCGCCGAAAACTCAGCGCTCTCTCGCGTGAATACGGAGTGGAAAATTGCTTCACGTACGACGATTTCGAAGTGTGCCTGCAAAGCGGTTTAATTGATGCAGTGTATATAGCACTGCCTAACGACCTGCATGCCGATTACTGTATGCTCGCCGCACAGGCGGGCATCCACGTGCTTTGCGAAAAGCCCCTGGCGGTGACGGAGGAGGAATGTCAGGACACCATCAAGCGCTGTGCCGAAAACGGCGTGAAATTGATGACCGCCTATCGGCTCCACTTCGAGCGGGGAAACCTGCAGGCGATGGACATAGTGCGTTCAGGCAAAATCGGCGAACCGCGGATTTTCAATTCGGTTTTCACCATGCAGGTCGCTTCCGGTAATATTCGGACCAAAGGCCGCCACGCCGGAGGCACTCTATATGACATTGGTATTTATTGCATTAACGCGGCGCGTTACCTGTTTGGCGATGAGCCAATCGAAGGCTTTTGCTACTCCGCATCGGGACGTGACGCTCGTTTTGAGAACGTCGAAGAGATGTCCGCCGCGATGATGCGCTTTCCCAATGAGAGACTGGCCGCGTTTGCCACCAGCTTCGGCGCCGAAGACAGCGCGGACTTTGAAGTCATAGGGACGAAAGGAAAGCTGCGGGCCCTCCAGGCATATGAATATACCGCCCCCGTCATACTTGAAGTCACAGCCGAGGGCAGGACGGAACGCAAATGCTACAAATTGCGCGATCAATTTGCGCCGGAATTAATCTATTTTTCCGATTGCATTCTCCAAAACCTGGAACCTGAACCTTCAGGAGTGGAAGGATTGCGTGATGTGAGCATTATTCGTTCGCTGTATCAATCGGCTCACACTGGCAGACCGGTCAGATTCAAATCAATCAAGCGCAGGCATTACCCCGACCTTCGTCAGGAAATCCATCGTCCCCCCGTTCATGATCCCCGGCTCGTGCATGTTCAGCCGCCGGCGAAATAGCGTTGGTAGCGTTCGTCAAAAAAGCGCCCGGCCCACTCTCCTCGACCCCGGTCTGCCGCCATTAAAAGGGGCACGTTGTCCACCAAGGGTTGAAAGTGCGCCCTTTTTTAGTCTATATTCCCATTAGTCTGGAATGAAAATGGCTGTTTTAGCGCTTACAGGGTCGGCGCGGGAGCCGAACTGTTTCTGGCATCTGAAGCCTTGCCTTGAATTTTAATTTAAAACAGGTAGTCTGAGTTTTTTGTGAGCGCTGAAATTGTCTTCGGTCTCGAAAGCGCCGCGTGGCCGGCCTTGCTGGTGGACGCGCAAGGTGCCATTATTCTCGCAAATACCTCCGCTTCAATCGCTTTTGGTGATGCTGTGAGCGGCAAAAAGCCGCCAGCGTCATCGGTTTGGTCTTCGGAAAACAGCCAGGGCGCCGAGGAGTTTTTCTCGCATTGGGAGCAGTCGGACGCCGCAATGGTCCCCCTGAAATTTAAACTCGCCGGAGGGACCACCAAGGAATTCTCAGCTTCTATTTGCCCTTTCAGCAGGGAAGGCCGCAAGTGGTTTATTATGCAATTGTTTTCGTCGCCGAGCGCCGCTCCGGGCTCGCCGGCTCTACCGTCTGCTTCGGCGGCTGCGGTCGTCAGCGGCGTGGAAAAAGAAGCGCGAGCCGAGGCGCAGATTCACAAGCAAAAACTCGATTGCGCACTGCAATTGGCGCGCACCGTTTCGTTGGACTTTAACAACGTCCTGACAAGCATCCTGGGTCACGCGTCGCTTCTCTTAAGCAAGGCCGAACCGGGCCATCCCTGGAGGCATTCGCTGATGGAAGTGGAAAAGTCTGCAGCGCGGGCGGCGGAGATCTCCAATGAATTGGCCGTCTTCAGCCAGCAGGAAAAGCAAAGTCGCAGCGTCTCGCCTGGCAATTTGAACGCCGTTGCCACTCGATGCGTGGACTTTTTCAAAAACACGCGCGGCAACACAATTTCCTGGACCTTGACTCTGGAGAAAGAGCTTTTTGTCGCCCGTTTTGATGAAGCGAAAATGCAGCAGGCGTTGACCAAGATTCTCGAGAACGCTGTCGAAGCAGTCAACGGCAACGGCCAGGTCCGAATTCTCACCCGTAACGTGGAACTGACTTCTCAGGCCCAGGATCGAAATGTGAAGCTGCCTGCGGGCACGTACGTCTGCATCGAGATATCCGACAACGGGACAGGCATTGACCCGGCAAACCTTTCCCGCGTATTCGAGCCCTTTTTCACGACAAAACAACCGCCGCATCGGGGCTTGGGACTGGCGCTGGTCTATGGCATCGTGAGCAATCACGGCGGCGGCGTGGCCATTTCCAGCGATCCTGGCGCAGGTGCCGCGGCCAGGGTCTATTTGCCCGCAGAGAAGCAGCTCGCAACACACCGCTCAGTCGCCGATGCCGACTTACACGGGCGAGAGACAATCCTGGTCGTGGACGATGAAAATAGGTTGCTAACGATGGCCGAAACCATCTTCGGCGAGTTTGGATACAAAGTATTGATCGCCAGCAACGGCCAAAAGGCCATTGATCTGGTTTCGAAAGAAAACGTTAAAGTGGATTTGCTCGTCACGGACCTGGTGATGCCGGGGATGAGCGGACGCGAATTAATTGAACGGGCGCGCCAGCTTCAGCCCAACATGAGAATCCTTTGCATGAGCGGCTGCGTCCTTTCATCCGAGCAACAGGCCGGCCTGGCGTATTTGCAAAAGCCGTTCACCAGCCGGGATCTTTTGACCAAAGCCCGGCAGGTCCTGGGCAAAAGCTGAATTAGAAATCCGACTCTCCTTCTGAGTTGGCGCCGCATTGACTTGTTTTGAATAATAAAAAAAATAATACTTCTATTGACTGACAATTTGTTTTTTTGATGTAATGTTAAGCATATGCAAAT
>JBOHXA010000704.1:0-3266 GCA_050737335.1 Limisphaerales bacterium
GGATACGAAAACAGCGCCTCCAGCAAAAAAAACGGCCGGGCATTGATGTTCCCGGCCCAGGTAACCCCTTTATGCGCAATGGCGGCGAATACGTTTGTGCCGGGTTTCAACAATTTGGTTACATCATAACCATTGTATTGGCCGTAATGGTAAGGGTCGCAGCGCGCCGGGCCGCGGCCAACAAGCCTGCCGTTGCAATAAAGGGCATAATCATTGAACGCTGAGACATAGACCTCGGCCAGGTCTGGCACTTTGGTAATTACAAAGGCCTTGCGGAAGTACGCAAAGTGATTGGCCTGGGTGGCGCCGTCCCAGATGTAACGCGCTCTCCAGTCGCTTTGATTCAGTCCAGTGTCAAAAAAGGACAGCGCGCCATAAGCACTGGCCTTGCCGGTTTGATCCCAGATTCGGACCTTCCACCAGAATCGCATGGCCGGCGGCAATGTCCGGCCTCCATACTCCACGCATGCGGATTGGTCCGACGCCACCTTGCCGCTGTTCCACCAGATTGCCGATTTCAGGCCCGAGGAATCCCGGTTCGAGGAACCCAGGACAAGGATTTGCCAGGCAACCTGCCTTTCTCCGCGGGTCGCACCCGGGGACATCCACATGAAGCGGGTCGTGTCTCGATCAATGGCCAGAGGATCGCTCACCCCATTCACCAGCAGCCCCACCGGGGCGGCGGGGCGGCCCAACGCCGTTGCCGGGATGGCGCTGGCCAGAGCCACAAGCGCAGGCAGCGTTACAATGAAAAATATCGCGGTCGCGGTGTTCCTGCCTTTTTCCATGCGCATCGCCGCCTTGTTACGCTCCCGGCCGCAAAATGACGCCACCGCTCGGAGACCGCCCGGCACCTTCTGGAAAAGAAAGGGGCCGCCGATGAAGGCGGTTCATCAATGGTAAAAAATGATCCCGGCCCATGTCTTTTTCCGAGCTTTCGGATGATGGCAACCCATGGCCCGGCGGCGCGCCGGTCACCCGGGATTCGACGCCGAATGAGCTTCTTAAAGCTTGGGGCCTCCTGGGGCGCTGGCCTGCCAGCCGGGGTGCCACGTCAAATTCCATAGATCACCGAGCGCGACATCCTCAACATGCCCGTCCATGAAGACTATATTAATTCCGCCTGGCAGAGATCCAATAGTATTCGATGGTGGCAGTTGGTCACTGGTCGGAGGCACGCTCACCCGATGAGGGCCATGCCTGGCAATCAGAAATCTATCAATGCCAACCTGCCCTTGTTCACCATAAGTGTTATCTATAGCGCCGATTGTAGTCGGGACCGGGGTTTGCAAGTTCGCGGGATTTGGGCATGGATCATTGGTTTGAGGCCAGGCGTCGCACCACGCCGAATCCCCAAATATCGGAGTTTGAGTGGGGTGCCTCACGTTGGAATCCTTGTTGAACGGCAACTTATCACCATAATTGGCGGTGGCATATAGGTAGCCGTTAATCGCATAGCTGCCGTTATACATGGTGCCGCCAGGACCGTTATAATTGATTATTTTAAACCAGGCCATGTTATAGCTGCCTGCGTCGTCATTATCCGGCGCAGGGTGCTGAATATCCGTCATCGGACAGATCACCACGTTGCTAATTGAATTATACACCGGTTCGAGCGTCGGTATCCATGTCACGGATTGGTATTTAAACATATTTCCATAGTTGTCATCCAAATAAAGCAATTCCGCGACGCCCAGTTGCCTGAGATTGTTCCGGTCATCAATTTCCTTGGCCCTGATCATGGCGGCGTTCAGAACCGGCAGGAGAATCGCCGCCAGGATGGCAATGATGGCTATGACCACCAGCAATTCGATGAGGGTGAAGGCGCGCCTTCGCGCCTTCACGCGCAATTGGACCTCGCCAAAAACAATCTCTCGGCTGCGTGAACTATCATCCATATCGTTTTGTCCTTTAGCGGACAGGTTCGCTGCCTCAGTCATATTTCTTTCGTTACGCCATCGTTATGGATTGTAAATGAGCCGATAAAACACCGTTCCATTGGTCGAGTTGACTGGAACGACCACCTGGTTCGTCCCGGTTGATGGGTTGTAATCAGCCCAATTAGTGCTCAGACCGACCGATGCCGGGTTTGTCTGCGCTTGTAATTGCCAGCCGGTATGATCGGTCGGCCACGTTAAGTAAAGCGTGTTATTCGTCACTTTAAATCCGATGGGAGGTGGAGTTGTATTGACCGGAGACACCAGAGGGATAACGGTGATGTTTGTGCCATAGGCGTTGGTGACGACCAATTCCAATTGGCCGGCGCTCAAGCTGCTTTCGGGAATGCTGAGGTTGGCAGTGTCCGGCGCGGCGTTGTTTGGGGTGCTGGGATTTGGGGTGTTGGTCACACCCGACGCGAGAACCGAGGAGTTGTTGATCCACTGATAGCCCAACGGGGCCGAGCCGAAGGCCGTAGCATTAAGCGTCACCGTCATTGTCGGATTTGTCAGCGTGATACCACTGGTTGGTGGCAATGGAGCCAGGAGGTAGGGCGGAACACCGCCGGGCGCCACTTGAGTTAGCGACCAGGAGACCCACTGGACGTCATTAGGAGCACCCAGGCCGGATTGAGTAATCCCAGCGGATCCGATTGGCGGGTTAGGGTTATATACGTTTGTTCCGCAAGGAACACCGTCCATAAAGGCATAGTTAACCCATTGAGCGCCCGTCGTATCCAATACGACCTGCGCCGTGTGAGTCATGGGCAAAGTGAGACTAATAAAATTGTTCTCGTTGGTTATGTAATCGCTTCCTCCCGGCCCCCCTAAGAACTCCACGTTTCCAGTGTTTTGAACCCAGATAAGAAAATCATAACCATATACGCTGGGATCAGCGAACCGCGCGCTGCCGACGGCATTGATCGGGATTGTCGCGGCAAAACCCGCGCCAATCCAACTGCCCGGATAACCAGTCATATAGGCCGAAGCGGTTATCGTGTAAATATAACCGGGTTCTGGCGTAAAAGGCAACAGCCAGCTATCTCCCAACGGCGTGTTATCAAGGCCGCTGCCTTCCAGGCTGCCAGTGTCATTGGTTCCCAACGCGTCTGTCCACGTCGTATTGGTGCCCCCGACCAAACTGTTCACCTCTGTCGCGGCCGTGCCGGCAAGGTTCCACGTGCCCGCGTTAAACACGTTGGAGTAAAGAATGGAATTGGTATAACTGATCGTTATCGGCGGCGGATAACTGAACAAAGTGGTAAACAGGTTTGTGGAACCGGTGGCATTGGTGACCACCAGTTCCAATTGGTCGCCACTGTAGCTGGG
>JBOHXA010000705.1:0-4519 GCA_050737335.1 Limisphaerales bacterium
GGCGGGGGCGTAGGTACGGCAAGATATGAAATTCTGAAGTTGAAGGAGAATCTGAGAGAACACGCCTGGCACGGGTAACGGTTTTAGGCCGCCTGCAAGCTTGTTTCGGGCAGCAATGGCCGCGGCGTGTGTGCAATGCCGAAGGGCCCAAAGAACCTCACTCCTCCCGCCATTGCTTCCGGGCGACGGCGGAAGGTGCAGTGGGTTACAAGGACTGTGCGCGCCAGCGTGTGGACGGTGCCGATCCAATGCCCGATAATCCACGAGAACGGCAGCCACATCAAAACACTGAGGATACCAACCGACAAAGGCAGCGAGGTATAGTCCTCACGAAAGAATGGGATTGCGATGGCGTAAACAAGCAGCGCCTCGCCGACAGTGCGAAAAAACAGCGCGTCAAACACATTTTTAGGCCGCTGCCTGTCCACGAAATGTTCTCCTGTTAAGCGCGAACCCCGACCCGGACATTTCATACTTGCCGTTCTTTCTTCGTTGATGCAGGTTTTCCTATCGGATTAGCCATGGAGGAACAAGCCATACAGACGCAGCTTTCCCAGGAAAGGGACACCCTGCGGCGGATGCACGCCTTGAGCACTCGCGCGCTGGAAGCCGGCGAGGATTGCCAGTCACTCTGGCAGGAAATCATGGACACCGCCGTAGCCATCCCCCAGGCCGACAAGGGCACATTGCAACTGCTTCAGGATGGAACGCTGCGCATCGTGGCCCATCACGGCCACGACAAAACATTTTTGGACTTCTTCCGGGCCGCCGAAACGGCGCCCTCCGCTTGCGGCGAGGCAATGCGCCGCGCCGAACGCGTCATCATCGAGGATATCGAAGGCGCCGCCATTTTCGCCGGCACGGCCTCGCTCGATGTGTTGCGCGCTGCCGGCGTTCGCGCGGTGCAATCCACGCCCTTGCGCGCTCGCGGGGGCGAATTGATGGGCGTCCTGACGACCCAATGGTCCCGGCCGCATGTTCCGGATCAACAGGACTTGCTTCTGGTGGACTTGCTTGCGCGGCAGGCGGCCGATCTCATCGAACACCAACAGGCCGAAATCGCCATGCGCGAGAGCAAGCGGCTTTTGACCGCCGATGTCAAGTCGTCTTCGCTTCTTCACGCAGTTGCCAATAAATGCGGGGACCCGAAAATGGGTTGCGGCGACTGTCTTGACGCGATTCTGGACGCGGTCATCGAGATCACTGGCGCCGCCAAGGGAAACCTGCAATTACTGGACGAAGAATCCGGCGCGCTCTACATTGCCGCTCACCGGCAATTTGAAAAGCCATTCCTGAGTTTTTTTGCCACGGTGCGCGCCGCTGAATCGGCGGCGTGCGGCGCCGCATTGGACTCGGCCCAACGGGTGGTCGTTGAGGACGTCGCGCGCAGCCCTCTTTTTGCCGACAGGCCGGCCCGGGAGGTGTTGTTGCAGGCGGGCGTCCGCGCGATCCAATCCACCCCGTTGATCAGCAGCGCCGGCAAAATTTGGGGCATGGTTTCCACGCACTTCTCCCAGCCGCACCGTCCCCGCGAACGGGAACTGCATTTCCTGGATTTGCTTGCGCGCCAGGCGGCCGATTACCTCGAACGCGGGCGGGCGCAGAGCGCTTTTCGCGAAAGCGAGGAGCGATTCAAACAGCTTGCCGAAAATATCCCGCAATTGGCGTGGATGGCGGATGCGTCCGGCTGGATTTTCTGGTACAACCAGCGCTGGTACGATTACACCGGGACCAGCTTCGAGCGGATGCAAGGCTGGGGATGGGAAGCCGTGCATCATCCTGAAACCCTGCTCCGTGTCAGGGAAATCTGGAAAAACGCGCTGTCCACTGGCGCGCCCTGGGAGGACTCGTTTCCCCTCCGCGGCAAGGACGGCCAATTCCGATGGTTTTTGTCGCGGGCCTTTCCGATTTGCGATGCGACCGGCAAAATCAATCGCTGGTTCGGCACCAACACCGATGTCACCCACTTGCGCCAGACGGAGGAGCAATTGCGCAAAAGCTTTGAACGGGAACAGGCGGCCCGGCGCGAGCTTGAAAACGCCATGACGATGAAAGACCGGTTTCTGGCGACGCTTTCCCATGAGTTAAGGACCCCGCTCAATCCCGCGCTCCTGGTGGCAAGCGATGGCGCCGCCGACCCGAATTTGCCGACGGAAATTCGCGAACGCTTCGAGGTAATCCTCAGAAATATTGAAGTCGAGGTGCAGCTCATTGATGACTTGCTGGATCTCTCCCGCATTACACATGGAAAAATTAACCTGAGAATGCGCGCCTTGGATGCGCACCATGTCCTGCAAGAGGCGCTTCAGGCGGTGCGGCCCCAAATCGAACAAAAGCAAATCCAAACGGACGTCTCGTTCAAAGCCAGGCAACGCGTGATTTCAGCCGATCCCGTGCGCCTCCAGCAAGTTTTTTGGAACATCCTCCGCAATGCCGTAAAATTCACGCCCGCACATGGAAAAATTCGAATTGAAACCCATCAAAGCGATCAGCCCGGCATCTTCGGGGTCACCATTTCTGATTCAGGAATCGGCATGACGCTGGAGGAACTAAACAACGCCTTTTCCGCCTTCGCGCAGGGGGAGCATACAAAAGACGGCGGCGCTAACTATGGTGGTCTGGGGCTGGGACTGGCCATCTCGAAGGGACTGGTCGAGCTTCAATCAGGCAAAATCCAGGCGAGCAGCGAAGGTCCCGGGCGCGGATCGGCCTTTACCGTCCAATTTCCGTTGATCAAACCCTAAGAGTGTTTGACAATCGTTTCCATATTCTTCAAGTCACTTTATGTTCCGTCGCGATTTTCTTCTGGGCCAGATCGAACAGTTCGTGGCCGTGCTCATGAAGTTGGCCGGGTTGACCAGGGCCGGACAGTGGGATGAGGCGTCCGCTATCGCCAAGGCCCAATTTCAAGCGTTGGCCGGGGATGACGTCTCAAAACTGCTTCAGATGTCCGATACGGATTTAATCGCCCGCCTGGTCGAGGCCGATGCCGGCTATGAGATGCGGCAAAAAATCTTCATGGCCGCCGCGTTATTTAAGGAAAATGGCGACATCTTCAAAGGGCAGGGGAAGTTGGACGATGGCCGGGCCTGCTATCTGACAGGATTGCGTCTGCTTTTGGAGACCGTTGCAAACGACCCGACGACCCTGTGTCCCGGGTTTGCGCCCTCAATCGAGGTATTTCTCATTGCGCTCAATGATTCACCGTTGGATTTCAAGACGAATGCGATGCTGATGCGGCATTATGAGCGCGTCCGGGACTTCGCCAAAGCCGAAGATGCCTTGTTCAACATGCTGGATGCGGAGCCGGCCAATATCGATCTTCTGGACTTTGGCATCGGCTTCTACCAGCGCCTGCTCCGATTGGATGATGAAACTTTGGAATTGGGAAATTTGCCGCGGGCTGAAGTCAACGCCGGCCTGGCGGAATTGAAGCAACGCCAACTAAAAAGTTGATGTTATCCTTTCCGTGAACCATTGGCTCGTGGGCTGGGGCAATGAGCGAGAGGCCGCACGCTGTTTCCGCGGAGGGGTCAGAGCGGACCTCGTTTTCGTAGCAGCGCCGCGTGAGCGCGCTCTATCTAAGTTCCTTAAATTGGAAAGGAGGCGACAGCCACCGGAGGAAGAAGGTTTAGCCGCCCGTGTTCCTCCCGATGAGCCGTTGGTTGGTGGGTTGGGCGATGAGCGAGGCCGCACGATTGTTCCGCGAAGGAGTCAGAGCGGACTCATGTCCGCTGCCATGGGAAAAGGGGGTTCATGGACTCGATGCGCGTCCACGCGCGTCCGCTTCGATAATCACGAAAGGATTTTGCGGACAATCAGGACGGCCAGACCAATCCAGGCCAATACACCAAGCGCCAACGAAAGGACAGTCGGAACAAATCGCACCCAAACCGCAATGCACCCCAACCCGATGGCGGCGCAAACAAACCAACAAACATAAAGGCCGACAACACTAAGTTTATCAAGGTATGTGGCGATCTCAGGAAGGAAAAAAAGGAGGATGGGCAGAAAAGCAAAGAGCGCGCCATACACGCGGACTGCCACTGGCGTTGCCTTTCGATCAGCGCCAGTCCGGATTGGACTGAATAATTTTAGCATACGGAAAATCGAACCAGCACATTTTGAGTCTGGTTTTGCCGCGTTAAAAAACCGCGCTCATGCCTATGCCTTTGTCTCACGCATCTAAAGTTTCACGCTCTTCCCCGTCCGCGCAGATTTATGCGCCGCATCAAGTATGTCAACGACGATCATATTGACGGCCAAAGATGAAAGGCCGGACGGTTTGATTTCGCCGCGCGCGACCGCGACGAGATACGACAGCGGATCAGCATTGTAGCCCGTCAGGGGTGGGGGAGTGATTTCGGTTTCCTGGCTGTTTCTGCCACCCCACCGCACGCGCAGGATGTCCGGCGCCGGGACTTTGACGTACCCTGTTTCACCGTATATCTCCAGGTCCTTGACATTGAACGGCCAATCCCACGATGGCTCGAGAATGACCGTTGCTTTGGGATAGGTC
>JBOHXA010000706.1:0-5484 GCA_050737335.1 Limisphaerales bacterium
ACTATGCCTGCGGGCGGCGGTTGGTGGCGATGCTGCCGGAGTGGATCCCTGAATCCCTTCGCCTTGAAACGAGAGGTGGCCCGAAGCTTGAAAGTGATCGCCTCCATGCGCTAGGTTTCACGCTGATATGAAATGAAAAATCCCCCGCACCTCCCTAAAAACAAAGACCCACGTATTCAACCGCAGGGGGGCGCGAGCCAAGGCTCGAAGCTCGCCCCCCTGCTCGTTTTAACTGGCAATCGCTCACAAAACAACATACAAAAACAACAACAAAACAAAGCCAATCGGGTAACACCCCTTTTGGCACAACGAATCACCTTCCCGGGTAACAGTTACTTCTGGCGCACGGCGCGTTGAACCGTTAAAAAGTTGGACCGTTGAAGCGCGCGCGCGGGGGATTACCGGGTGAAGAGCGGGAAAACCCCAATTTGCAAATGGCGAGCGAGCGCGTCATTGCATTTTGAGAAGATAGAAGCGCGGGGCATTTGAAATCGAGTCGTTGGTAAAATTGAAATTGCCGTTCGTATCGAAACAATTGGTGGCGACCACCTGCCACTGCGCCACCGGCAGCGCAAGGTTTGTTGACGCCAACACGCTATAACTCCAATCAGGTATCCCATTGGTTCCACGGAATGTCAACGAGTCGGAGTTGGCGAAAGAAACGGACAGGAAACGAGGCTTCGGGGCATTGGTGATGCCGAGGCGGAATAATTTGGCCTGATCCCCCCCCAGGCTCACGCTCAACGTGTTTGTGGCAAGACTCGTTGTGCCATCCCATAAATTCGTGGCTACAAACGTTTCGGGCGGCAGGCCGGCGCTGCTTAAATTGACCGATTCATTCGTGACGACTCCGTTGTAGTTAAAAACCGCGATGCACCACGTGTCACCGTCCTGCCTCACAAATATATTCCCAGCGCCTGTCCCGGTCGCGCCGTCCACGGGCCGGAACGTGCGTCCGACCCGCGCCACGGCGTTGATGGCGGCGTTTGTGAGGCATAATTTCGCGTAGTAAATGCTGACGGGATTCGTCAAGATGCCGCCGTTCAAATAGAGGCCGGTGATGGCGCAGTTGATGAGCCGGCTTTGGTCTTCGTCAATGGTCGGACCGTTGTCAAAAACCATCAGGTCAGGGTCATTATATTCATACAGCCGTCCGCTGATCCACCAACCCAGGGACACCGCGTTCATGGTGTAAAGCGTGTTGCTGATTTTGGATTCATATGCATCGCAGGCGATGCGCCGGCTATGCGCATATTGGCAGGGAAAAAGGGGCGCGATGGATTCGCTGATGAACATCCTGCCGTTGATCTGGCCGAGCAGGTACCGCATGCCTTCGTTATAGGCCTCGATGCCGGTGGTGATGGACGGATCGTAATGCACGCCTTCGCGCGAACCGTGCGAAAGGAAGTCCAATTTGATAAAATCAAAATCGTCATTGGTGAACACGCCAATCTGATATTTGATCAGGGCCTTCGTGCCCGGATGAGTGGGGTCAATGGCATAGGCGCCGTCGGTGGAAATCGCCTCGCCCGCGCTGGTGCGCAGCAGGATGTCGCCGTAGGTATAGGTGTAATCCGGCGGGACGAGCTGGTTGGTGGCCTGTTCCAGGCTGCCCCAGTACGTGAACGGATTCCAATAGACGCCCGCCTTCTGGCCGTTGGCATGGCAATGATTGACGAACGATTTCAATTGCGACGCGCCCAGATTGCTCCAATAAGAATCGAGGTTCACATAAACGGTTCCGCCGTTTGTAAATCCATTGGCCTGCAAATTCGTATGGATCGAATCCGACACAGAAATCGCGGCGTTGTAGCTGATCCTGGTCTGATAATTCGTCACGCCCCAACTGTTCCAGCCAAAGGGGACGCCATTGGTCCAGAGCAGCATGGGCGCGTATAATTCATTTTCATCGGCGAAATGTTCCATGGTTGTCCGCCAATCGTTTCCGAAGCCGACAAAAATAATTGGCGATGTAATGAGATTGCCGCCGATCATCCCATGGGGCGCGATGTCCCACGTCCAGTGATCTGTCACGCCGCCAAAAGCGTGCATCTGCGCAATTTTGTTGTGTGAACCAGACCACCAGATGCCGGTCTTCCATTTGTCATGGATAACCGAGCCGATGACCAGGCCGTGACGGCTCACATTGTCATAGAATGCCGCCACCTCGTTGCCTTCGTCCGACCCATTCATCGGCTCGGAGTTGTATGAAACGAAGCCGTCGTTGTCGAACGGGACGAACAGAGCGCGGTTATCGTTGGTAATGCCGATGTTCAAGAAGCCGCTGGTGTCAACAACGACCGGACTCATCCAGTTGGACTCCAGGTTGGTGGAAGCGGACATGGAAACGCTTGTGTCGAAACTGTCGTTTTGATCAAAAATAAAAACCTGAAGCATGGCCGGATAATCGCTTCCGGTGGAGGTGACGGTGACGGTGTTGCTGGAAACGGTCCAGGCATGGCTCGCGTAAAAATTGTCTTCGATGTAGCCGGGTCCAAGCTGGACCGAGGAGTAAAAATTGGATATGACGATCAGGTTATCCCAATAAAAGTTTGCCCGGCCGGTGGTTAAATTATATTCGAGCCGGACGTTTGCGTTTGTCATTTCAAGGAAATTGCCGGCCTGGCTCAGTTGGAGGGCGCCGGCGGTGAGGGCGCAAAGGCCGCAAAGAAAAAGCGCAAACGCCCATTTGAACCGGGCCAATAATTGGTCATTGAAGATCATATTTTCGCGCGAGGCCATTTGATTTCGTGGATGGTTTTGATCAAGAGCAACCCAGGAGGGACGCGCTGAACCACTGACTGACAAAGGGCATGCATGGGTCATTGACGATTCCTTCAGGATTCCGACCCAGCCCTGGACCTTTCCGTTTTTGCGTCCGGAGTTGGCAATCGGCCGTAGCGGCGGCGATGCTCCGAGGGTGAATGACTGTGCATTTTTGTGAATGCGCGGGAAAAATAAAACTGGTCGCAGAAGCCGAGTTGATCGCTGATTTGTTTGATGGAAAGGTCGGTCGTGTTCAGCCATTGGACGGCGCGTTGCATCCGCAGGTGATTAAGATAGCTCAATGGGGCGTAGCCAGTGACGCGCTGAAATAAAGTCGTATAGTGCGAGCGTGAAAGACTCACCAGGCCAGCCAGGGTGGAGATTTTCAACGGCTCGCGCAGATGAATTTTCATGAATTCGATGCTTTTGGCCACACGCTCGCGAACATTCGTGGCCCCGTAACCCGATTCATCCTTGTGCCGCAGAATCACGCCCATCAAATGCGTCAAGGCATGGGCGGCATACAGCAGATGCGCCATGGCAAAGCCGTGCTCCAACTCTTCGAGCACGTCTTCAAACAACGACAACAACTGAACATCGCCGCCCAGGGGGATGACCGGTTTTTCCGCGGTTGCCGCGAGCAGTTCCAGGTAAATGGGCATATGGGCGCCGACGGCATGAAACCAGTAGATGGTCCATGGTTCTTTTTTTCCGGCGCCATAGGCGTGAGGAACGGAAGCCGGCAGGACCAAAAGCTGATTCCGCCCGATTTCATGCATCCTGCCACCAATTTCGCACCAGCCGCCGCCTTCGCAACAATAAATAAAAACGGTTTCGGGACAACCTCTCTCACGCGCGCAAGTGTGTCCTCTTGCCTTTGGATAATATCCCGCATCGGTGGGCATCAATGACTTAACCAGGGGACTTTGCAAGGCCGTCGCCAGGATGCGGCGCGGCAGTACCACGAGCCGTTGGCCGGCAAAACCTTCAGGTTTCTGGCGCCATCTCATGCTATTTCGATGATTGGCATGCAACAAAGGATTAACAGCATTCGCCTGAGCTATCAATGCTTTCACGGGGAAAGTCCGCGGATCGCTGGCGGCAAAAGTGCGCGGTCCGGCACTGTTCCAATCATTCCCGCCGATTCGCGCAGAAACACCGCTTGCCGACTTAAGGTTCATGGGATAGCCGCCATTTCACTGGTTATAAATTTGAATCCGGATTAAAGCCACGGCGGAGGCGTCGTGTGGGGCACCCAGTTCAAATGCCAATCGTAGTTCCACAAACTTTCCAATTTAATTTGTTCGGCGTGGCCGTCAACAAAGCCCATATTAATCGTGCCGGGCAAAGGGGTACCCAGGGGCACATTGGCCGGCGCCGAACCGGCGGCCCGCCCTCCATGCCTTGCAATGCAGACCCGCTGCATTCCTTCAAACGCCATGCTGCCGCCATTTTCAGCGGTTACGTTCGCGGGGTTATAAAGATTTTTGTTCGGGCTGTCCTCCTCCATTGGGTCCAGATTTATCCACACGCTATCCATAAAGACCGGTACCGACGCCGGGAACCTGACCGTAGCCTCGCGGGTGTAAAGGTCCTGGGGGTAGAGGGAGCTATTGTGCAGCCCTTCGGTGGAGCTTGGGGCCAGCCAATCATTTTTCGCATAGCTGGAGGTATAATTCGTTTCCTCCGTCCATAGCCAGGCCGAATCAGCCTTTCCCCAAATCTGGCTCAAATTATTGGGGTTTCCATTGTATGGCGCGCACGGGCAGATGAGGACATTGCGATTTTTGTAGGTCGAGAGCATCGCGCCCATCCAATCTCCTTCGCTTGTGCCTGGACTGCCGTTGATCGGGCCGACCCAGGTTTTGAACTGGTCGTAATAGACCATGCTGGAGGTGGTCATCTGTTTGAGATTGCTGATGCAATTGATTTCCTGGGCGCGCAGCTTCGCGCTCTCCAGGACCGGGAGCAATATGGCCGCCAAAATGGCAATGATAGCAATCACGACCAAAAGCTCGATCAACGTAAAGGCCCCGCGTTTAGTTATTTGCATGGAACTCATGGTCATGGTGGCGGAGGCGCGCGGGCTATCCAATCAAGATGCCAATCATAGGTCCATAAATCCTGGATCCTGACCAGTTGGGCATGGCCATCCACGAAACCCATATCAATGCTTCCAGGCAAAGGGGCGCTCACAATGTGTTGGGGAGCCGAACCGGGGGGCAAGCCGCCGTGGCGATCCACGCAGATGCGCGCCATCCCCTCCTGTGAGGCGTCGGTGAGATAGGGATTGTAGAAATTTTTCGTCGGCGCATCGGACTCCATAGGGTCCAGGTTCAACCATGCTCCGTCACAGAACATAGGCGTCTGCGCCGGCCACCGCACGGATGCATCTGTTTGGTAGCTATCCTTAGGATTGTTAATCATGTTCTGCATGGGGGTGTTTGTCTCTTTCTCCAGCCAGGAATTATATGCATAACTGCCGTAATAAGGCGGTGAAGTGTCATAATTCCACCACCACGCGTAACTGGCGGTGCCCCACGGATTGACCGGGCTGGCAGGCGGCGGGACGGAGTTCGGCGCGGACGGGCAAAGAATCAGGTTGGTTTCATAACCATAATTCACCAGCAAAGTTCGCATCCAATCGCCCTGGCTCTGATTGTAATTTGCATTCAGCGGCCCGAGCCAAACATGATTATCGTTCACATAGATCAACCC
>JBOHXA010000707.1:0-1767 GCA_050737335.1 Limisphaerales bacterium
CGACATTACCCTGAATAATTTATATTTATCCGGCAATCGCGCCGACAATGGCGGCTTGTGCGGCGGCATGATTAATAGTGGGTCCCTCACGATGAGCCATTGCGTCTTTGACGCCAATGTCGCTACCAACGGCTACGGCGGCGGCCTTTACAACCCAGGCACGGCGGTGGCGAATGGTTGCCTCTGGTCCGCCAACCAGGCGTTCAACAGCGCCGGAGGCGGAATTTACAATGGCGGCACTCTGACATTGAACAACTGCACCTTGTATGGCAATAGCGCCACCAATGGCGCCGGAGGCGGTTTGTTCAGCCAATATGCGACAAATACGCTGATCAATTGCACGATTTGCGAAAATTCGGCGCCCGGCGGTTCTGGCGGCGGCTTTTACAACGGATATTCGAGCGCCGCCATGCTGACCAACACGATTGTGGCCGAAAATACGGCGGAAAACGGTGCGGACGTTGATGGCTCGTTCTCCGGACTGGCCAATTTCGTCGGCGGTAATCCCCAACTTGCCGCTCTCGACAATTACGGCGGCCCCACGGACGCTATGCCTCCTGAGTTCGGCTCACCGGTCATTGATGCCGGGACCGATTGGGTGACCAATTTTCTGGCCGCTGATCAGCGCGGCTTTCCGCGCCTGGCTGGCGTTCACGTGGACATCGGCGCGGCGGAAGCGCAAACCGCGGCAGCCGATAACCCGCCCGTCCTGAAAGATGCCCGGACATATGCCATGTCGAGCCAGGGCTTCCCACTGCAGAACTTTTTTGCGTTCTCGTTCACGAACGCGGCGGATGCCGATTTCACCGTGCTCACGACCACGAATCTTGCTGTGCCTTCGGCGCGGTGGACCGTATGGGGCAACGTTTCGCAATTATCGCCGCCCATGCCGCCTGGTGAATTTTCAGTTGTGGGACTGCCGACCTTCAACCCGCAAGCGTTCTACCGCGTGGTTTCGCCCTAACATCCCGTTAAAAAACTCTGGATACTGCTGTGAGAGAATTTTTGGCCGGTGGCGCGGTGCAAGGAGCCGCCTTGTCCGGTTCAATCCTCACACCGCAAAACCTAATGTACCAATCCAAGTCGGCCACAACGCTCCGCGCCGGACTCCCTTCGCTCCGCTGCGGCTCGCCGGATGAACGCGATTAATAAGAAAAATCACTCTCTATTTGACGGCCCTCATAGGAGCTCCAGCGCGGTGTTAGTCATCATAGATTGTTTGTGACACTAATTGAATGCTCAAAATAGACTCAAAATAGACCCACCCCTTAATTGGCAAAAATGTCCTGCCACCTCTTGTAAACGTCCACGATGCGCTATTGGAACTACTTCTCTCGACCTCAAATCACCGCTCACAATAAATGCCCAATCGAGTTTCGTCATATACCATGCCCGCAGAATTGAAATCAGTATGACATGACGGCGTCTGACCTTTCGGACAGAGATCCCCAAGCGAATCGGGAAGAATGGGGGTAAGCCCGATGCTAAGATAACCTTGGCCCGCGAACTGGCTGCGATACTTAAACCCATATTTCCCAGATTCGGTTTGCAAGTCGCAGTTACTGACATACACTGGAGCCGCATAAACAACGGCTATCATCTATGTTGAAGCAGCAAAAAACGGAAAATCCAACGGGTGCAGGCAAAAAACCGGCTCTGCGGGTCACTTTTGATCGTCGTTTGAAGCTGGAGTTTCACGGTTCCAAGGTCACTTCCGACGCCGGGCTGTTGGCCTACCGGGAACTGGATGAGGCACTGGGTCTGACC
>JBOHXA010000708.1:0-4658 GCA_050737335.1 Limisphaerales bacterium
GGTTTTGCTTGGAACTCTTCTTATCTCAATACCTTCGTCCCTTGTGGCCCAATCCTCCCCCCCCCCGGTGAATAATTCCACAACCCGTAGTTCAAGGGCGGTTCCGTGGTTGGTTCACGCTTTACCGAAAGCCGCTAATGCGGCCCGTTGGGGTATCGTTGAGATCGGCCCCGACGAGTGCGTCTGGGCGCTAACGAATCAATCCAGCGCCACCGGCGGTTTCCGTTCAAGGACGCACCGCATCGTCGAATTGGCGACGGGCCTGAACTATAAGGACCCCGCAACCGGGAGGTGGATGCCAACCCGAGAGCTGGTCACGCCAGTCCCGGGCGGCGCCCTGGCCCAATTTGGACCGCATAGAGTCTTCTTTGCCAGTGACCTGAACAATGGCGGTGGAGCAATTGACGTGGAAACAAGCGACGGACGGCATATAATCAGCTCCACATTGGGACTGAGTTATTACGACACAAAGTCTGGCAAAAGCGTTACCATTGCCCAGGTCCAGGATTGTCAGGGCAAGGTTATAGGCCAAAATCAGATGCTTTATACAAACGCATTCGATGGTCTGCATGCGAATGTCCGGTTCACCTACACAAGGGCGGGCCTAGAACAGGACGTCATCCTCCTACAGCAACCTCCGCCGCCGGGCGTCTTTGGATTATGTCCAACTTCAACCGTGTTACAGGCAATGACGAAGTTTGTTTCATTTCCGGCGCCGGTGGTACGCGACTTTCTTCAAATGTTTCAAGCGTGGCAGGGGGACGCATATTCCACTCAGCCAGATATCACCCAATGCGCACAGGTTTTGGCAAGTTTGGAAAACGCGGCACTCATCGGTAATACCCTTCCCGACGGTTACCAAGGTGTTGAAGAATGGGAGCTGTCAGGCTGCTGTGACCTCACGATTGAGGATAGATACCCGTGATTTATGGCACCGGTCCCTTTAGCGTTCAAATTTGTAATGCTGGCGACGATGATCGCCTGGGTCAATCATTACGCGCCGCGGCTGAATCTTCCGTTTGAAGTCCCCGTGTTCCGGAGCGAGATCCAGCGTTGCGGCGCCGGCCACCCATTGATTGCCAAGCTTTCCTCGGACCCGAAGCGGCGGGCCGAACAGATCAAGGCTCTCAGGATTCAGAACCCCGCGCTGGGAATGGTAATGTGCATTTACGGCGCCGGCATTCAAATCAGCAACTGTCTGATTAGCTTTCCAGAGGGATACGACAACACCGGATTTTCAAACTTTACGCCGCTGGTTCATATAACGAAACTTGAGGACGATGGCATGACCTCGTTCGGAATACCGTTGCTGCACCTGGGCGAAGCCTCAAATTCATTGATGGAGCGGGCGTCCCGGATGAAGTACACCGTGACAACCAACGATCTTTATGCCATCACGACGAACTATCTGAGGGCGTTGGATATTGATCCAAAAAACAACAACGGAAACCGCATTTCAATTGACATGCGTCCCTTCCACTCGAACCGGGGACTGGTTCCAAATCCGATAATGACGGCACACTGGGAGAGCCCCTCGACCCGCGCCGCCGGGGATTCGATCCGTTTTCCAGGAGGGACTGGAGTTGCGTTTGAAATTTCAGCCGTCACCGGCGAACTCCTGGAAATGTGCGCCGGCGACGATTGCGGCTGCAAGGAACTTCCCTTGATAAAAAACTTCGGCGCTCTTTACGCCATTCCAAACGCGAAATTTTTGCAATACTCCGAGACCGAACGGAGAAATCTGGTTTTCCAATTCGCCGCGAGCCGGTCTCTGGTCACGCCGGAAGCCATGCGATTGGCGATGACTCTTACAACGAATCCCGTGGTTTATGCAAAGGCCCGCAGAGGAAAAATATTCCTCAAAGGTCCCTAAATTAAAACGTGATCAAGCCCGGAATTCAAGCAAACGGCAGGCCGGCGCCTGCCGGCACGAGCGGCTTCAACTTGATCGAGCTTTTGGTGGTCATCGCGATCGTCGCTATCCTGGCGGCCATCCTTTTTCCGGCGCTGGCGGCGGCCAGGCTCAAGGCGGACCAGGTGACCTGCCTGAACAATACCGGCCAACTCGCGCAAATGGGGCTGGTTTACCAGAGCGACTACGGCAAGGGTCTCCCTTTTAAGAACGAAGTCGTCGGTTACCCGCGAATTTCCAACACGCATCCGGCAGACCTGCCGAACGTTTCCATCTGTCCCCTGGCAAAAAATTGGGCGGCGCGGGACCATCCGGACCCGGGCACGTGGGTCCTCCCAAGCCAGGGCACGGCAATCAACTGTTGGTTAACCCTCAGCGCGGAAAAAGGACAGATCACCCTTTACTGCGGCAGCTACGCCGGCAACGCCTGGTTTGACATCATGGGCGGGACGAATTCATTCGGGACATTGGGATATCACATCATAAACCGCGGAAGCGGCTTTCCGACGGCCGCGAGCGTCCGGTATCCGGCACAAACGCCATTGTTTTCGGACGGAACCTGGGGTTCCGTCGCACCGGCCATGAGTGACAGGCCGGGGCCTAACCTGTTCGCGGCAATCTGGCTCGGCGAGCCAGGCCAGACGATTGCTAACGTCACAATCGCCAGGCATGGCTCCAGATTTCCCGGCGCGCCGGTTCCCTCGGACCCAATGCCGCGAACTTGGGGCATCAACGTGAGCTTTGAGGATGGCCATGCCGGTTTGGTCAAGTTGCGGGACCTTTGGACGCTTACCTGGAACGCCAGTTGGGTGCCGTCGGGTCCGCCGAAGGGATTTTCATTTTAAACACGGCCCGCCTCTCACTCCGGTCCTCTCCCAATGGGAGAAAGGAAATGGTTCGCCGATGGTTTGATGGGCGGGCACGGGCACTTATGTCGTTCAACGTCCATTTGAGACGGCGAGGGTAGCGAAAGCAGGCTATGTCGCTCCTGGACGGAGCTTAAAAAATCTTTTTGTGTTGGCTTCTACAAATATTTCGGCCCGCTGGGCCTGAGCGCCGTTGGCGCGAAGAATTTTTGAACAGGATGTCCTGAAACAATCTGAATAAATCGAATTTGGCAGGGCGGCGCCGCTGCGCCGCCCACGCTCCTACGGAGGTTGAGACAGGAAGGGAATCAACCGCAAAGACACAAAGAACGCAAAAAAAGGATTGTTAACCATCCGCGAATTTTGCGAATGGACGCGAATTGTTTGGGCAGAGCGGCAGCTCTGCCCTACCGAAAAAACCAAAAGAGGAAATGAGTTAGAGGCTCTTGACGTCGTCTCCTACAAGATTGGAGGGCCTCACCTCACGCTGGCGGGCGATGGCATTCGTTCTCAAGTCGGTTCGCCGGCGCATTATTTCGCAGGAGGCGGCATGTTGCGCATATCGTATTGCGGGAACCAGACGCGGTATTTTTGCCGGGCTTCCTTTTTGGCTTTTTCGGGAACATTTGACGACCACCACGAGACAAACAGGATGGCCCGGTATCTGTCATAAACCTTCCCATCCAATGAACCGCTCGAATAGATATGAGCGCGTGTTTGCTTGTCAAAGGCCAACAGCGCGATCTTGGCGTAGGAAACCTCGGTGCGTTTGACGTAAAAAGCGACCTGCGGGGTCACCGGTTCCTCGGCCGTGCCTGGAACCGGGAGCGGGATGCTTGGAATCCCAAAAAATGAGCTGTTGGTTTCGGCGGAATAGGCACCCGACCGGGCCTCGACGATCACATCCGCGCCTTTGGCGCCGGAGGCCAGCAGCGCGCCCGCCCGGCTAAAAGCGTCGCGAATTTCCCCTTCGGCGTATTTGGAGTCGTAACCCTCGAAATAGGTAAAATCCAAATAGACCCGGCGACCGGCGAAGATATTCAAGTTGGCCTGGGCCAACGCCTGGTCCGCCGCGGAGCTTAAGAGCAATTGTTCGGTGGCCGAATGCTCGGGGGTGGTGACTTCCTGGGAGGCGCATCCGGTCAACATGAACGCCGTAACAATGAAAATTGCACAGGCGCATGCAAATTGCGTGACGCATCGGCGCGGATTTTTCCGATCCTCCATAGCAGCACCAAAGCTTTGCAAATCCTGTGCCAGAAACTGTTCCGGTCACTTGAACTTTTCGATGAGGCGTTCCATGGCGGCCAGACCCTGTTCGAGTTTCTCAATTTCCGGCCCAAAACTGATTCGGCAATAGTTTTTGAAGCGCATCATGGAACGGCGGTTGCCGGGGTTTACGTCAAAGAAAACGCCCGGCACGACGATGACCTTTTCCTTGAGGCATTCGCGGAAAAAGTTCATTCCGTCATCGAGCGGCGGGGGCAGTTTCGACAAGTTGGCCCAGACGTAAAACGCCCCGGCCGGGGCGGCATCGGCCGTGATGCCCAGTTTCCTGAGACGGGACAATAGCAGCGTCCGTTTTTTTCCGAAATGTCTTTGGATGGCCAGGGTCTCGGCGGCGGCATTTTGCGGATCGAGCAATTCCAGGGCGGCGTTCTGAAAGGGGTGGTTGGCGCCGCCATCCAAAAACGAGCCTGCGCTGGCGATGGCTTCGATCACGGCCGTAGGTCCAAGGGTCCAACTAATCCGCCAGCCTGGATAGCGCCAATTTTTTGTCAGGCCATCCACGACAATGACCGGGTCGCGCTCGACGTCCTCCACAAACTCGGCCGCGGAAATCATCCTGGGGACGGTCGGCGTCCCGCGGGCATAGACAT
>JBOHXA010000709.1:0-1339 GCA_050737335.1 Limisphaerales bacterium
TCCCAGCCGGACCGTCAATTCCTGCACCACATAAAGAATGGGCATGAGCAGCACTTGTAGCAGCAACAAGCGATAGCCCCATTGCGCGCCGCTTTGCGCCGCCACGATGGTGCTGCCCGCGTCGGTATCGGCAAGCATCACCACCAAGCCGGGACCGAACATGACCAGCGCCAGTTTCCAGAGCGGGGTCGGCGGCCGGGCCGGCGTTGGCGGTTTGGGCGGTTCAGTTGGCAATCCGGTGTTCATGTCAGCCCGGCCCTTCCCTCAAAATGATATTCGTTTGTTTCATGCCCGATTCAGGATCATGGCACCGGCTGGCCGTTGTAGGTCCAGTTGATGTCCGGGTCTCCAGGATCAACGATTTTGGTTCCGTTTATGGCGCAGATGTAATTGTATCTGAACGACGCAACGTGGCCGTCGAGGAAGTTAATATTTGCGCCGGCGTCATGCCGTGATGAAATTTGCCCCGCCCAGCAATGCGAGATGCCGAGTTCATTATTTGGCTTTGAGCCATAAAACGGCCTTACCGACGCATGGGCGCGCACGTCGGACAGGAACACGAACGCGGACGGGTGCAAAACCATCGTGGCCTTAAAACCGGTGCCGTAACTGGCCCCGGTCAAACCGGTGCTGCCTTTGTGGTTCATGCCGTAATTGAAAACCAGACGGTCAGGATTCGAGGCAAAATCCGAGGGCAACGCAGCAGCGGTCGGACAGTCGTAAATTTTTTTGGCGTTGGCAAAATTTGCCGAGCCATTGGCCTGTGCAATTTGCCAGAGCGGCGTGCCGCCAACGTAGGACGGCAGCGCGTTATACCAGACACTGTCACCCTGGCCGGCGGCGTGAAAGACCGGCAGCGCACTCCAACTCGGATCGTCTTCATCATAACCCGCTGGCGCGCCTGGCGTGCCATTGGTGATTTTCGCCAAAGGAGAAATCTCCTGGTTATCGTCCAGATACATGTTCAGCGCGAGTCCCCATTGACGCAAATTGCTTGTGCAGGCGATGCGCTGCGCCTTTTGTTTTGCCTTCGCCAGAGCCGGCAAAAGCATGGCCGCCAAAATGGCGATGATGGCACTCACCACCAGCAATTCGATCAAGGTAAATCCGCGTCTTCGTTTCATGCGACCGAAAGTTTCGCAGAAAATACTTTTACCCGCTTTCGGCTGCTTGCGATTCTTTGACGGTAAATTGCGGCGCTTAAGAATTTGGGTAAAACCTCATGCGTCAAACCTTATTGATTTTACCGGGACCATTGCCCAAAAACCTTCAATGATTTCTTCAATTACCAAGTAGCAAGCGTGTAGGTGGCGGGTTAAATCCGACAGTGAGCGGATAG
>JBOHXA010000710.1:0-1698 GCA_050737335.1 Limisphaerales bacterium
GCGTTGATGGCATTTTGAATCCCAATCGTGTTGGTGACGCCATTACCCGCGGCCCCGTAATCGGTGACGTTGAATAAATGGTCGGGAATGATCGGCAAGGCCGGAGTTTGAGAAAGACTGCGCGTGACCGGCATAAGTATGAATAGGAGGCCCATGCCGGCCACGCGAGCGAAAACGGGAACCATGGGAATACATAAATATATCTTAAAGCATAGGATTTTCAAATGAATGGTTTGCATGAAATGATGAAAAAAAGGAACCAGGGGCAACCGCGGAATGCGGACTGCAAAATGCCAATGGCCCCCCACGAGCGCAATGGCACTTGGTTCGTGGCGCCTCAAAATGGCCGGCTGTCATTGGGGATACTTGACGCATTACGGAATAAGCAACATATAGTCCTCATGGCTTTTGCCTCCACGCCAGGACGAATAACGGGAGTGCGGCCAGTTGTAATACGAGAGAAAACATGGCGACGGCGACAAGGGATTTCTCGTAGAGAAGGCCCATGGCGGCACTCCCGGCGAACCAGGCCAGGCCGAAAACCGTGTCGAAGACTCCAAAAGCAGTGCTGCGTTTGTCCCGCGGGATGACATCGGTGAGGACGGCTTTAAGGAGCGAATCCTGCGCGCCCAAGCCCAACCCCCAAAGGACCATGCCGACCAGGGCCAATCCGAATCCGCCCAGGAAGACACACGGAGCAAAGAGCGCGCTAAAAAAGAACGCAACGAGGACGACGCCCAATCCCCTCTTGTCGAGCAATTGGCCAAATATCGGCGGCGTAATCGCGCCGGTCACCATGGCGACTGAATAGAATACGGGAATGACGCTTTGCGGCGCCACATTTGCCTTTTGAAAGTGAAACGCAATGAGCGAAAAATCAGCGAAACCGGCGGCGACGCACATTCCGGCCAGGGCAAAGAGCCAATACGATTTCGAAAAACCTCTGGTTTTTAAGGCCACCGCTGAGCGTTCCTCCAACTCATGCGGACGCGGGTAAAAAATTCTCGCAACGACCAGTGATGCGAGACTTAGTAGCGCGGTAATGAGGAGGACTGCAAAGGCCCGGTGATAGCCACCGCGCAGATACAGCACCAGGGCGGTAATGAGCGGGCCAACCGTCGCGCCGGTTTGATCCAGGGCCTCGTGCAAGCCGAAAGCCCAGCCGGCGCCGATTTGAGTGCCGGCATGAGAAAGCATGGCTTGCACGGACGGACGGCGGACGGCCCGACCCGTCCGTTCGGCAATCATGAGCGCAGCGGCCAGCGGCCAATTCCCAGCCAGGGCCAGGGCAGGCACCGCGAGCAATTGAACGGCAAAGCCGACGAAAATGAAGATCCAATACCTATGGGTTTGATCCGCGATATAACCGAAGACGGAACGAAGCGCGTAACCGGCGAGTTCACCGAATCCGGCGACAAA
Organism: Limisphaerales bacterium; assembly: GCA_050737335.1. Classification (GTDB taxonomy): domain Bacteria; phylum Verrucomicrobiota; class Verrucomicrobiia; order Limisphaerales; family UBA11358; genus UBA11358. Next base: position 1,420 of record JBOHXA010000710.1, read on the forward strand.
GCCGACCACCGCGGCGCTCGCGCCGAGCGTCAATAAAAATTGCCCCGCGATGCCGCGCATGCCTTCGTAGGTCATATCGGCAAAGAGACTCACAATGCCCATCGTGAGAACGAAGTTCAGGGCGAGTTTTTTTCGATCGTTGGCCATGGAGCTAACCTAACTTCCCCGGCGATCTTCAAAAACATCAATGAAACCGATGTTTTCTCGATTTTGTCTGGCTACAAACTTTGTAACCTATTGTTTTTCAATGCCTTAAAACAGTTGAATCATTGCGCTACA
>JBOHXA010000711.1:0-3788 GCA_050737335.1 Limisphaerales bacterium
CCAGGATTCCGCGCCTGGCCTGGGCTTCCGCAAGCCGGGCAACAAAAGTGGTTTCGATTGGCGACCGGTACAATCTGGACATGGCCCGGGACTGCATTCCCGGCAGAACTCCGCGTTGAAGCTCATAATCGATGTCGTTCGTCATTCCCGGCACGGCGGATATGCGCAACCAGTTGGATGCGTTCGTCGCCTTGCGCCAGGCCGCCTCCAGGTCACAATAATAATTGAGCATGTCCGCTTCATCCTGATAAATGGCTCCATGGAGAAACTCATTCTGGCGCCATCTCACGCGCATCGCGACCCAAAGGAAGGAGGGATGCTGCAACGCCTCACGAGCCATTTCACCGACAGGCGGAAGCCGCAGGCCTGTGATCATCTCTCGTTGCAGCGTTTGAAACTGGACGAGGGACGCGGCGCGTTTGAATGCGGCGAGTTCGGGAAGATTTGCCAAAGCGTTGAACGATTCCCACTCATCCTGAAGTTGCTTCAATTGGGCGTCGTCCCAGCCATGGGCCTGCAACAGTTGCCAGGTGAGGTCAAACACCACGTTTTCCTCAGAAGAGCGAACCAAATAGGAGTATTCCCCCGGCTCGATTTTCCAGGCAGTCACCAGCCGGGTCGCCGCCAGCAAATTTGTCCACGCGGTGTTCCTGTCCCCATCGTGAAGCGCAATCATTGTTCGCCATCCAAGCGTTCCCGTCAAATTGTGCAACATTTGCAAATGGGTAAGCCTTATCTCGTTCCCGTCCGCTGCATTGAGGTTGAAACCGATGGGACCGGATAAAATAGCATCGCACGCGGCGTCAATACCGTCTTTGTTTGAATCGAGGTAACCGCGGACCTCGTCCCAACTTACTCTGGCGCCGCCGGGCATATTCAAGCCACTCTGCTTCCAAACCACGATTGCCGAGTCGTTATCGAACTCCATCAGCTCGGGTGCTTGTATGAATCCATAACTGGGATTCGGGATAGCCGCCATCAATATCCCTTCGCGAACGCGCATGTCCGCGGGGGTGGATAAATCAAACTCAGCCAGATCGGTCTTAAATCCCAAGGCGCGCAACTTTGCGCGGGTTTGATTGACCAATTCCGGGCCGCCTGGCGGCGGATGAAACAGTCGCGCGGCGACCACCGCGCAAAAAATGACCGCGACCAGCGCCAAAATCCACCACACATGCTTAAAACCGATTTTCATCGTCCAGCATTGCTGTTGATTGCCGGAAACTTTGCTCTTTTTGCGGCCATTGACGAGCCAATTTTTCCATTTTTAACTTTAAATCTGCTTTATCCGCGCCCATCTTTGGCTATGCAATCGCACGAATTATTCCATGAAGTTTTTGAAAAGAAAATGCCCAAGGAAATTGCCGCCGACCTCGGCCTTTCCTCCTCAATGATTTACAAATGGGGCGAGCCGAACTCGGGCGGCAGCGGCGTGGGCAATCCGCTCGACCGCATCGAGGCGCTCCTCAACAGCACCGGCGACCATCGCCTCGTACAATGGATTTGCCAGCGCGCCGGTGGTTTTTTCATTTTAAATCCGAAAAATATCCCGCACCCGCATCAATTGATTCCCGCGGCCAATCAAATCGTCCAGGAATTCGCCGACCTGCTCCACGTCATCGCCAATGCCACCACGGACGAAACCATTACGGCCCCGGAGGCGCGCCAAATCCGCGCCCGCTGGGAGGAACTCAAATCCGTGACTGAGGGCTTCGTCAACGCGTGTGAAGAAGGCGATTTTGTCCGACTGCGAAATCACGCCGCCGCGCGGCATGCCGCGCAAAATCAATTGCGCGCGCCATGAACCCGGGGATGGCAAGGGACTCTTTTTCGTGAAATTTGACGAACCACAAATCGGTGTTATAATGGCCTCATGGAGGTCATGCAGTTGGGGTTTGAGTGTCGAGTCGGTGCGGGTCAAGTCAGATGGTTGACGGCATTGCTGATGTTTTTATTTTTCGCGTCCTGCCCGGTTTATTCCCAGAATCTTGTTCAAAACGGAAATTTTGATGCCAATGGCGGCAGCTTTGTAAATTGGCAAATCAGCCACACCGTGCCAGCGTCCAATTATAGCGGTCCAGCCATTGCCAGTCCCGGCTTTGATGGCAATCCCTATTACGCCAGGTTTGAATTTGAACCCAACGGCGGCCAGGATGTGCTTTCGCAGGACATCGCAACGACGGCGGGCGCCCTTTATGACATTAATTTTTGGGCCGAGGACGGCGCGGGCCACGATTTTCAAGCCGACGTTAGCTTCGGCAATTTTTCCGCCGATTTGCTCCCCGCTTTTTCCATCGGGCCGGGGGAATGGTTCAACGGCTGGACAAATTTCAACTTTGAGGTGACGGCCTCAGAACTGGAGTCGGATTTGGCCTTTGCCATCGCCGCTGATACGGGCAGTGAGTTTGGCCTGGACGACATCAGCGTTGTGCAGGCGCCTGATTTCGACGGGGTTGTAGTCGGAAAGACGTTCCACGTGACTGTTGCCAGCCCGGCCCAATTGACGGTGATCCAGGCGACGACCAATTTCGTCAATTGGGTCAATGTATGCACCAACACGCCGCCGTTCACCTTTACGGATTCGATATCCCAATATCCGCGGCGGTTTTATCGCGCGGCGGTATCTGTCGGACAATCCAATCCCTGACCTGCCCGCTTAGCCTTTCGGTTGTTCTTCCTTTTTCTTCGTAAAGGTATGCGTGGCGTGGCCGTAGAAGGCGTCGGCGGCTTCCATTAACGTTTCCGAAAGGGTGGGATGCGGATGAATCGTTTCGGCGATGTCTTCCACCGTCGCGCCCATTTCAATGGCCAGGGTCGCTTCCGCAATCAATTCTCCGGCGCCCGCGCCGCAAATCCCGACGCCCAGCACGCGATCCGTGTTGGCATCGCCAATGATTTTGGTCACGCCGTCGGTGCGATCAAATGAGAGCGCGCGGCCCGACGCCGACCAGGGGAATTTCGCCACCTGATATTGGATGCCTTTTTCCTTCGCCTCGACTTCGGTCAAACCGCACCAGGCCAATTCCGGGTCGGTAAAGACGACGGCGGGTATCACGCTGTCAAAGACCGCCTTTCCATCGCAAATCGCTTCAACGGCAACGCGGGCTTCCTTGTGCGCCTTGTGCGCCAGCAAAATGCCGCCGGCGATGTCGCCAATGGCGTAAATGTTTGGATCGTCGGTCTGGCGTTGATCATTGGTTTTGACGAAACCGCGCTCGTCGAACTGGATCTTCGTATTTTCCAGGCCCTGGTCGGCTTTGTTTGGGACTCGGCCAACGGCCACCAGCACCCGGTCATACAGTTCCTCAAGTTTTTGGCCGTTGTATTCCATGGAAACTTTGATTTGTTTTCCAGCCGTGGCCATTTTTAACACCCTGGCCTTCAGCCGGATTTCCTTGAACATTTTCCTGGCGTTGGCCACCACGGGCCGGGTCAGGTCCTGGTCGGCCCCCGCCAACACGCTCTCGAGCGCCTCGACCACGATCACTTTGCTTCCCAGGGCCGCATAGACAAATCCCAATTCCATGCCAATGTAACCGGCCCCGACGATGAGCAGGCTTTCCGGAACGTCAGGCACATCAAGGGCTTCGGTCGAGGTCATGACCCGCGGATTGCCCAGGTCAAAGTCCCGCGGCATGGCGGGGAGCGAACCCACGGCCAAAATCGCCTTGTCATACTCGATGAATTGCTGGCCCTGGTCGGTTTCCACGCGCAACTTCTGCGACCCTTCGAAATAGCCCCGCCCGGCGATGACCTGCACGCCGCGCATTTTGGCCAGCGTGGCCACG
>JBOHXA010000712.1:0-15471 GCA_050737335.1 Limisphaerales bacterium
GGGCCATATGTTGGGTTGGACGCTAGTGTTCTTGATTATCGCGGTGATTGCCGGTCTGTTGGGATTTACGGGAATCGCCGGGGCGGCGGTAGGGATTGCGCGCGTTTTATTTGTCCTTTTTCTCATCCTCTTTGTCATCAGCCTGGTGTTTCGGTTAGTCCATCACTAAGGAACAAGCCGCATATGGGCTGACAACAAAAGGGTCATATTATGAATAAAGCTATTGGATTGGCATTACTGGCAGTGGGCGTCGCGCTCATCATCTACGGCATTGACGCTTCGCATTCAGCCGCTTCCCATATTTCCCGCACATTCACGGGTTCGCCCACGAATAAAACCATGTGGTTCCTGATCGGGGGCATTGCGGCGGCGGTGTTGGGATTTGTCATGGCTTTAATACCTTCCCGAAAAATCTGAAGGCGCCTTTACAGGTATTCCAGAACACGCCCGAGTTCCTGGTCCGTATTGTAATAGTGGGGCGAAATGCGAATGTAGTTCTGCCCGGAGCGGTCAACGCGCAAAGAAGTGATTATCCCTGCATCCATTAGTTTTTTGTGGACGGACCCCATATTGCAGCCCTTTGCAAAAAACGAGATCATGCTGCCGACATTTTCAGGAGCAGAAGCCGCATTTAAGATGGTGTAACCGCGCGTTTGAAGTTCAGGCACGAACCATGCGCGCTTGCGGATGAGTTCGGCGGCGATACTTTCCACGCCAAGTTCGAGCGTTAGTTCCATCGCCGCGATTAATCCTGTGACGCCGAGCAAATTTTGGGTGCCTGCTTCGTATTTACGGGCGTCCTCACGGAACTTGATGGTTTCCTGCGCCACAAAATCAGGGTTGTGGATATTGTGCCAGCCCCAGATTGGTGGATTTAAACTTTCCTGAAGGATGCGCCGAACGTAGAAGATGCCCGCGCCGCACGGACCGAGCAACCATTTATGCGCGTCAGCGGCCAGATAATCCACATGCTCCACGGTCGTTGGAAAGGCGCCGAGGGTTTGAATGGCATCCAGGCAGAACAAAATGCCGCGGCTCCTCAAAAATTTGCCAATTTCGTCGAATTCGACTCGAAAGCCGCTGATAAAATGGCAGGAAGCCAGAGCGACCAGCCGGGTGTTTTCGTCTATTTGTCCTGCAACGTCGCGCGGTCGAATGATTCCCAGGCCGCGCGTGTTCAACAGTCGAACCTCAACATTTCGTTCCGCCAGCGACATCCACGGATACACATTGGATGGGTAATCGTCATGGTAAATCAGGACATTGTCTCCGCGCTTAAGTTTAAGGCCTGAGGCGACAATGCTCAAACCAAGGGACGTGGGGCCGACGAGGGCCACTTCTTCGGGCTGACAATGAATCAGTGTCGCCGCCAGTTTGCGCGCGTGCTCCAGCCGCGAAAGCATAAATTCCTCCTGATCGCCAAGGGTTCCCCGGGCCGCGCAATCAGCAATGGCATCGGCAACGCGGCGGGGCAATGCGCATACCCCCGCGTGAGCCAGAAAGATATTCTCCCGGGCAACGGGAAATTCACGCCGGCGAAGCTCTTCGTTGGACAATATCTCCGTGATCGTCATTGTACTGAAGGAAATTCAAATACTGTTTAAGAGGTTCCGGTAATACTGAACCCAAAAATGAATGACAAAAATTCCGACTAAAATGACGACAATTATATAAAATGCGCCATTTAAAATCCTGGTAAACAGACGCAGCAAGCGAAAGCCCTCCTCGCGATAGTACGTGTGCAGACGATTGAGCGATTCATCCAATTTGCCGCTAATCTCGCCGGTATGATAAAGGTTCCGGAACATCTCGGGAAAGTACGGCGTTTGGGCGATGAGTTCAGAAGGAGTCGAGCCGCCTTCAAGCTGTGTTTTCCATTGGTCAACCGCTTTTTTCAAGCGCGGCGAGCCGCTGGCGGCGGCGGAAAGCGGCCAGCCCTTAAGGATGGAAACACCCGAAACCACCAGGGCCTCCAGCGCTCCCGCAAGGCGTGACAGAACAAGGTATCTAAGCGCCGTTCGCAGCACCGGCACGATTCGATAAATTCGCTCCAACAAAGCCCGCCAGCGTTCTCCCCGGTTCCCTTGGCACGCGAATATTACAAAAAAAACGCTGCCCCAAACCAGCGCGTATATGCAACTCCTTTCAATCAGGAACGGGAGGCAGCGGCCATATTCCCGGTTAACGATTCCAAGAACAAATTCGATAAACCATCCAAGCGGAAAGATGAAGATAAAAACGTGAAGCGTAAGCGCGGTCCACCAAACACCGGCGATCGTTTCGCGGATGACGGCAGCATGGTTGGCGTAGTACATCCCCAATTGCTTAAAAGAATAGTCAAGGCGCCCGGCGTGCTCGCCGGCGGAAAGCAGGGCGATGTCGAAATCCGGCATCCACCCATGTACCCGGGCCATGCTGTCGCTGAAACTGAGGCCGTTTTTTAAATGCTCCAACAGGGTAAGAATGACCTTTCGGGAGATGCGAAGACTCGCGTTGTTGGCCGCCATTTCCAGGGCCTGCATAAGTGGAACTCCCGCCGTGATCATCGAACCGAGTTGATTATAAAGCTCGGCCCGCCGGTTTAATTGGGCTGGGGTAAAAATCACCAGCGCAAATTAAAGCAAAAATTGAAAATTAAAAACGATATTTAAAGGGGCTTCCACTCCGTCTCATCCTTTGGAACATGTCTCTTTTTCGGGCAGGATGCCTGTCTCACGACCCTTTTGACGAAACTACAGCGCCACGCTGTCCAACGCGGCTTTGAAGTCGCGCTTGGCGCGTGCGCCAATCATTTGATTGACGACCTGGCCGTTTTTGAAAAATAGGAGGGTGGGGATGGAATTGACCCCGTACTGAGAGGCAAGTTGCTGCTGTTCGTCCGTGTTAATCTTGCCGATTTTGACCTTGCCGTCATATTCGGAGGCCAATTCGTCCAGCAGCGGCGCGATCATCTTGCAGGGACCACACCATTCAGCCCAAAAATCCACCAGAACGGGTTTGGACGATTGCAACACTTCCGTTGCAAAGTTTTCCTGCGTGAGCGTGACAATCAAGGACGATGCCATAAGAATTACTCCGATAGAAATCGCGCAACCGTTTACGAAGTGATCGCGGTATTGAGAATCACCATCATCCAAATGGTGGTGCCAATGGCTGCGGCACCAGCCACAGCCGCGGCAATCGCCAGCACAGTGTCCAGCGGACTGGCCGCTGCCACGACAACTGGCGCGATAGCTACCCGCCCGGCCACTGGAGCGGGACGCGCTGCCGCCGTCTGCGCCGCAGCGGCTGCTGCTGCCGCCGCAACGGGCGAAACCGGGGCCGCAGTCGTAGTGCGCAGCGACGCCATTGGAGCAGCTGCTCCCGCTGCCGGACGCGGCGCGGCGGGAGCGCCCGCCGGTATGCCACCTGGCGCCCCCGTGGGGCCGCCCGGAGGCAGTGTCGGTAATTTAATTGTCGGCGCCGCGGAAGGCTTGGGCGGCAAAGTGATCCGGACGGTTTCCTTCTTCGGCTGGACCTTGCCGGTGGACTTCTTCATGGGTGTGACCGGAGCACCGGGCACGCCGGGTGGGACTGGCGGTTGTGGATCTGCCATAACGTTCAAATCAACATAAAGCCCGTGCCTGATCTGTCAAACTAATTTTCTCGGGGCCTCAAATGACGGATTGGAAAGCCGAAAACCGCGCGCCGGCTCAGAAAAAACCCCGCGCTGGCGCCTGCCAAATCAACGATACTCGACTCGTACACGTGGTACGAAATGCCTTGGAATGATTCATATCAGCCCCATGAGTTGGCAGTTTCGACACCTTTGGGCCTCAATAATGCAATTTTGGGCCTGCCAAAAGAAAACGCGGGCTGGCGATAAAAATCGCTGGCCCGCTGCTAAAATGATTCGCGCTAAATTAGCGCCGGTCGCGGCGTTCACCGCGATAATCTGAGCGTTCACCGCGGCTGTCGCGGTTGCCGCCGCCGAAGCGTGCCGGTCGCTCTTCGCGTGGACGCGCCACGTTTACCGTGATGGCACGGCCCTGGAATTCCTTGTTGTGGAACTGGTCTATTGCCTTTTGAGCTTCCTCGGCGGACCCGTACTCGACGAAGGCGAAGCCGCGTGACTTGCCGGTCATCTTGTCAAGCATTAGGTTCACAGAAGTTACCGCGCCCGCCTGGGCGAAGTAGTCCTGTAGGTCATTTTCTCCCGTTTGATATGAGAGATTGCCTACAAACAGTCTGGTCGGATTCATAATACACTGCGCCTCTTCAAAGGAAACATGTGGGAGGTTCTGCTACGGGCAGGAGCACTGAATGTCATTTTCTGTTCTGTTGGACAATCTGTCTTGTTGACACCGACACCGTTCATATTGAACGAAGCGACACACTTTTAGCATAAACCCATCTAAAGTCAAATAAATACTTCGGAATTTTTACAGGCCACGCTTATGGCAAAAGCATGCCATTTTATGGGAAAATAGCAAAACGGATAGGATTTGGGATGATTCGGCCGATGTATTGCGCTCGCCTTTTGGCCCGGCAATCTTTACTCTCTTCAGATGGAAGTAACTGAAAATCTACTGAAAGACCCTGACTCGTTCGTTCGGCGCCATATCGGCCCAAATGAAAGCCAGGCCCGCGAAATGCTCGGCCTGTTTGGCTTCAAGAATTTGGACGACCTGGCCGCCGCCGCCGTTCCGCAGACCATCCGTTTGGGCAAAAAGCTCAATCTGCCGACAGCGCGCAGCGAATCCGAGGCGCTTGCAGAATTGCGAAAGATCGCCTCTGAAAACACGGTCTTCCGGTCATTTATCGGGATGGGCTATTACGATTGCATTACTCCGCCGGTCATCCAGCGCAATGTGCTGGAAAATCCGGGCTGGTACACCCAATATACGCCGTATCAGGCCGAGATTTCCCAAGGCCGCCTGGAATGTCTTCTGAATTTCCAAACAATGGTCGCCGATTTGACCGCCTTGCCCATCGCCAACGCATCGCTCCTGGACGAAGCCACGGCATGCGCCGAGGCCATGGCCATGAGCCATGCGATCAAAAATGGGCGAAACGTTTTCTTCATCTCGGAAAATTGCCATCCGCAAAATATCGAAGTCGTTCGCACGCGGGCCAAAGCGCTGGGAATTGAACTTATCGTAGGCGATCATAAAAAATTTGAGTTCGACGAAAAGGTTTTCGGAGCGCTCGTGCAGTATCCCGATACGTTTGGGGCAATCCATGACTTCAGTTTCGGAAAACCCGGGTTTGTCCAGAAAGCACGCCAGGCCGGAGCGCTCGTGACGGTCGCCACGGATTTGCTTGCGCTTACGCTGATCAAACCGCCCGGAGAATTTGGCGCGGACATTGCCGTGGGCAGCGCGCAGCGTTTTGGCGTGCCGCTGGGCTATGGCGGCCCGCACGCGGCGTTCTTCGCCACGCGGGATGAGTTCAAGCGGCAAATGCCCGGGCGCATCGTGGGCGTGTCCAGGGATTCACGCGGCAAACCTGCCTTGCGCCTGGCCCTGCAAACGCGCGAGCAGCACATCAGGCGCGAAAAAGCCACCAGCAATATCTGCACGGCCCAGGCGCTTTTGGCAAACATGGCGGCGCTGTACGCGGTGTATCATGGACCGCAGGGGTTGAAGAAAATAGCAGAATGGGTTCAGACGCTGGCGCATACCCTGGCCGCGGGCTTAAAAAAACAGGGACACAACGTCAAAACGGAAATTTTCTTCGACACGTTTCTTGTCGAGCCTGTTGGCAAATCGTCTGACGAAATTCTGAAGGCCGCTGAGAGGAACCATAAAATAAATTTCCGGGCCGTCGGGCCCGGGATGATTGGCATCGCGCTTGATGAAACCACAACCCTGGATGACGTCGGTGCAATTTGGCAGATTTTCGGCGGTCAAAAGCTGTCGTCTTTTCATATTCAGAAAACACCGCTCTTCTCAAATCGAACCTCCCCATATCTGGAACACAAGGTCTTCAATTCCTATCACAGCGAGACGGAAATGCTCCGCTACATCAAACGATTGGAATCGCGCGACCTTTCGCTGACCTCATCCATGATTCCGCTCGGCTCTTGCACGATGAAATTGAACGCTGCGGCGGAAATGTATCCGATATCCTGGCCGGAATTTTCCAGGATTCATCCATTCGCGCCGCTGGAACAAACGCCCGGGTATCAAAAACTCTTCGAACAATTGGAATCCTGGCTTAAAGAGATCACGGGTTTTGCCGCAATTTCCTTGCAGCCCAACGCGGGGGCACAGGGGGAATATGCCGGACTGCTCGCAATTCGCGCCTGGCATGAATCGCGCGGTGAAAAACACCGCAACGTCTGCCTTATCCCAATGTCAGCCCACGGCACAAACCCGGCCAGCGCGGTGATGGCTGGAATGAAGGTCGTCGCCGTGGCGTGCGACGCCAACGGCAACATTGACGTCAATGATTTGCGCACCAGGGCCAAAACCCACAAAAATGACCTTTCCGCGTTGATGGTGACCTATCCTTCCACGCATGGTGTCTTTGAGGAGGCAATTCGTGAGATTTGCGAAATCATCCACGCACACGGCGGGCAAGTCTATATGGACGGCGCAAACATGAACGCGCAGGTTGGATTATGCCGTCCGGCGGACCTTGGCGCGGATGTTTGCCATTTGAATTTGCATAAGACTTTCTGCATTCCGCACGGCGGTGGCGGCCCGGGGGTCGGGCCGATCGGAGTGGCTGCGCACCTCATTTCATTTCTGCCGGGCAATCCCGCGAATAATCTATCAGCCGTCGGGCCGGTTTCAGGCGCGCCCTGGGGCAGCGCGGGTATTTTGCCGATTTCCTGGATGTACATCGGCATGATGGGCGCCGATGGCCTGGCTGAGGCGACGAAATTTGCGATTCTAAACGCGAACTATATCGCCAAGCGTCTTGAAAATTATTTTCCCACGCTTTATCGCCGTAACGGTCTGGTGGCTCATGAATGCATTCTGGACTTGCGCGCCTTCAAGAGTGTGACGGCCGAGGACGTGGCCAAGCGGCTTATGGATTACGGCATCCACGCGCCCACGTTGAGCTGGCCGGTGGCCGGAACGTTGATGGTCGAGCCGACGGAAAGTGAATCAAAATTCGAATTGGACCGTTTCTGCGATGCAATGATCCTAATCCACGCGGAAATGACATCAGTCGAAAACGGCGGCGCTGATGCGAAGAATAACCCGCTGAAAAATGCCCCACACACAGCGGACCAAATCGCCAATGACAATTGGAACCGGCCGTACTCCCGCCAGCAGGCGGCCTTTCCCGCCGAAAGCCTGCTGGAATATAAATTCTGGCCCCACGTAAGCCGCGTGGACAATGTATTTGGCGATCGTAATCCCATTTGTTCGTGTGCGGGGATGGAAGATTATTGATTTCCAGAATTAATCCGTCAATTATCCATACTTTCCAGCGTTTCCTCCATTTCACGCGCGGGCAGCTTCTGCTACCATGACTGCAGCGGCCCGTTAACTGACATGGCGCTCTTTTTGGAGCGTGGTCAAAACTGGCCTGCTGGAAACGGACGCTGCCATGCTCCGGGTATCAATAGGGTCGTTAACAAGGATCAAACGAAAGGAAAATTATGCGTCTGAACAAACCAATCGCTGTCTTCATCGGCTCTGTCACAGCCACGCTCACGCTCTGGGTCTCCGCCCCTTTGGCTCGCGCCTTCACCGCTTCAGACGCAACAACCCTTTGGAACGATTTCAACTACTTCCTGCACAACAACCGCGGCGGCTACTATTACGAATACACCCCCGGCGGCGGCCATGACACTCAGGATTTCTGGCAGAACGCCGAGTTAATCGAAATGGCCGTGGACCGCGCCGCCAGGTCTGGAAGCTCCGCCGATTGCGCAATCGTAACCAACCTCATCAACGGCTTCGATAATACTTATGGCACAGACTGGACGTACAAGACATCGTACAACGATGACATCATGTGGGCCTGTCTCGCTCACCTGCGGGCCTGGTTAGTGGTCCCTAATGCCCCGGACAGCTGGGCGAACGAAGCGGACGATAATTTCTATGAGGTCTTCTACGGCGGCGGCGCCCGCACGGCGCCCCAGTACGACAGCACCTACGGCGGGGGCATGTGGTGGACGACCGACCACTCTTCCACGGGCACAAAAAACACCTGTGTCAACTGCCCCGGCGCCATTGTCGCGTATTACCTCTATAAAATCTACGGCACCGCCGAATACTATAACGATGGCTATGACATGTGGTGGTTTGTGCAACATTACCTCATGACATCGTCCGGCATGATTTATGACAGATATACCAGTTCCGGCCCCGCCGACAGTACCGACCGCAGTTACAACGTCGGCACGTTCATTGGCGCGTCCTATTACTTTGGGAAAGATTCCGATGCCAATTTAGCGGCAAATTATTTCATGAACACGGTTTGTTCGGCCAGCTACCTGCCTGATTATGGCGATGATAATGGCGACGGCGCAGGCTTCAACGGCATCTTCATGCGTTGGATGTGTTTCTATGAGCAGGAAACTGCCCAGCAGAGCACCTACCAGACCTGGCTCTACAACAACGCCAACGCCGCGTGGAACAACCGCAATGCTTCCACCGGCTTGTCCTGGAATTACTGGTGGGAGGCGACTCCCCGTCCCACTTCCAGTGACCCATTATATAGCTGGCAATGCTCAGACTCGGTAGTGGCCTTGCAGGTATTGCCTCCGCAATCACAATAGCTTCGTGGCTCCAAACGCGACATTCCATGCCGCGTTCCGTGTCCAGCGTGTGCCCTGAGAACATTCGCTTTCCGTGCCATTTCGTCTGGAACCGAAGCCCGAACCGCCCCGCCAATTTGAACGGGTTCTGCCATCCCAAAAACGTGTCTAGCGATAACGTTAACGCTTCGAAAACGTTTTCCAATGAGCGAATTACGCTCTCTTCCATGGAGCGCTGGCATTGGCCCTGCTTCGAAACAGTTGAAATTCACAGGTCCAAAAATGAAAGTGCGGTTTAAATTTCTCGCAGTTCTCATGTGCTGCGTCGGCGTATTGTCCGCCGGCGCCGACCAAATATTCCCGACGCTGAGAGCCAACGGACAAATCTACACAAATGTCACAGTCACCGTCGTCACGGCTACTGATATTTACTTCACCTACGACGGCGGCATGGGAAACGTCAAATTGAAAGACCTCTCTCCGGATCTGCAACAGCGTTTTCATTTCAATGCCGGCGGGTTCGCCGCTCATGAAAAACAACAAGCGATGGCAAATGCTCAATACCTTGCGTCCAAGCCGCCGCAATGGGGAACGGATTTGCCCGCAGCCTTAAATCAGGCGCGCCTGGACAGTAAGCTTGTCCTAATGGATTTCACCGGTTCGGATTGGTGTCCCTGGTGCATGAAGCTTGACAAGGATATATTCTCCACGGCGCAATTCGCCAGCTACGCGAACAATAATTTGGAATTGGTCCGGGTGGATTTTCCGCGCAACACATCCCAAAGCGAAGACTTAAGACAGGCCAATGCCGAATTGGCCAGGCGCTTCAATGTGCATGGGTACCCCACGTGCATTTTGTTGGACTCTTCCGGCAATGAACTCGGGCGCCAGGTCGGTTATGCCGAAGGCGGTCCGCAGGCATTCGTCGCCAGGTTTGAAGCGTTCAGCCCACTGTCCGTGAGAAGGGCCACCACAACTGCTACTGGCGCAGCGGTCTCATCCTCGCCAGTGGCCCGCGTCGCGTCGTTCGTGGGCGAGGTGGCGCCAAGGATCGGGCGGAGTCCGAATTTGATTGCAGTCATTGCGGCAGGATTTGTGTTCCTTTTCGTGATGTTGCGAAAGATTGTAAAGGCCCGCCAGGATTCCTGAAAAATAACCGGGAATTTCGGCTTTGTCTGACCGACGCGTTTCTGTTGAAATAGTGACAGCATGAGTTTTTACGATCAATTGAAATTCGACGCAAATGGTTTGATTCCAGCCATCATTCAGGAACAAAAAACCGGCCGCGTCCTGATGTTTGCCTGGATGAACCGGGCTTCCCTGGAGAAGACCGTGGCCACCGGCAAAACGCATTTCTGGAGCCGCTCGCGCCAAAAATTCTGGATGAAAGGAGAAGAAAGCGGACATGTCCAGGCGATAAAAGATATCGCTTTTGATTGTGACGGCGACACGCTTCTGATCCAGGTGGAACAAATCGGCGCAGCCTGCCATGAAGGTTATAAATCCTGTTTCTTCAGGTCTTTGGAAAACGGCGAGATTAAAATCAACGAAATACAATTGCAAAAGCCGGAAGAAATTTATGGGAAGAAAAAATGAGGCCGGAATTGGCGAAGCAATTTCAGCGCTTGCTCCAATTCGGCCACTTGATTTCCCTCCCATTTGCATTAGTATCATCTCCCTTTGATATTGGATTATGGAATTAAACAATGACGAGATTAACCGTTACTCGAGACATTTGATTTTGCCGGAAGTCAGTCTGGCTGGGCAGAAACGCATCAAATCCTCCAGCGTCCTGTGCATCGGCGCAGGCGGGCTGGGCTCGCCCATTGCGATGTATCTGGCCGCGGCAGGCATCGGAAAAATCGGCATCGTTGATTTTGACACCGTATCCTATTCGAATTTGCAGCGGCAAATTTTGCACACCGATGCCGACGTGGGCCGGCCCAAGGCGCAATCGGCCAAAGAAACCATCCAGGGCATCAACCGCTATTGCGAAGTCGTTATCCATAATACTCGAATTTCATCCGAAAACGCCATGGACCTCATTCGTCCCTACGACATCGTCGTGGACGGCACGGATAATTTCCCGACACGCTACCTCACAAATGACGCCTGCGTACTCCTGAAAAAGCCGAATGTGTACGGCTCAATTTTCCGTTTTGAAGGGCAGGCCAGTGTATTTGCGCCCCACCTGAGCGGTCCGTGTTATCGCTGCCTTTATCCGGAACCGCCTCCGCCGGGCATGGTGCCCAGTTGCGCCGAAGGCGGCGTGCTGGGCGTGTTGCCGGGCATAATCGGGTGCATCCAAACGACGGAAATTTTGAAACTGGCATTGGGCAAGGGCAACCTGCTGGTGGGCCGATTGCTGTTGTTCAACGCATTGGACATGAAATTTCGCGAATTGAAGTTGCGCCGCGACCCGCAATGCCCTGTGTGCGGCGAAAATCCCACCGTTAAAGAACTGATTGATTACGAGACGTTCTGCGGCATTCAGCGGCCCGATCCAGCCGGAAATCCCAACGAAGTGACGGTTCAGGAGATGAAACGCGCCCTGGATGACCCGTCGCTGGGTATCAAGGTCATTGACGTGCGGGAACCCTTTGAATACGAAATCGCCCATATCGAAGGCGTACCGCTGCTGCCGATGAGCCAGATCCAGCGCCGGTTCACCGAGTTGGACCCAAACTCCCAGTATTATTTCCTCTGCAAAGTGGGGGCTCGCTCCATGGACGTTGTGGAATATCTTCACGAGCACGGATTCAAATACTGCAAGAATATCAAAGGCGGCATTGACGCATGGTCCGCGGAAATTGACCCAAGCCTGCCGAGGTATTAATATGTTAAATGGATGATACCTTGCAAAAGCGAATTCAAGCCGCGCTGGCCAATCCCCAAAATATGGGCGAGTTGGCCGATGCTGACACCGTGGGCACTGTGGGCAACGCCGATTGCGGCGAGATGCTGCGCCTGTGGGTGAAGTTCAAGGAGCAGAACGGCAAAAAGGTCATTGAGCGCGCAACTTTCCAGTCATTCGGCTGCGAAACTGCCATCGCCGTGGCCAGCCTCGCCACCGAATTGATTCGCGGCAAAACGGCCAACGAAGCCCTTGCGCTGAAAACCGAAGAACTCGCCGGCGAACTCGGTCCCTTGCCTCCCATGAAAATCCACTGCGCGCAACTGGTGGAAGGCGCATTGCGTTCCGCCCTGGAACCAGCCGATCAAAAAAAGGAACCGGCCCCTGCAAAGAGTGGTTCGACGCTGCTCGAAAATTTTTCCAAACCTAAACAAGGCATCAAACTCACGTTCCTTGACTAAGCGCCCGGGGCTCGTCCCCAGCCTGGACGGGCCGCGACGGCGCGACGCAGCCGAACTGGCGCGCGCAAATTTGCGATGCAATGTCAGGCCACACCCGCGCCGCTGCCTGAAACTCCCTTTACAATAACAATAATTGAATTACGATTCCGCGGCGGTTTGACCATCTATCAACATGGCTACAACTTTTGCGGCGCGGGCTTCATGTATTGGAGCTCTCATTTTTCTTCCCACTGGAATGACGATTGCCCTGGCTCAAGCCTCCAATGATTTCGACGCGCGCGCCCGCCAGATTGTGGATGCGATGACCTTGCAGGAAAAAATCACCGAACTGCACGGCATTCACGATGCCGAACATCAACGATACGTTCCGCCAATACCGCGGCTGGGTATTCCCGGATTTCGCATCGCCAACGGTCCCGCGGGCGTGGGGCCGGGTGATGAACACCATCAATTGCCTGCCACCGCGTTGCCGGCCCCTATTTTATTAGCCTCGACCTGGGACACCAATCTTGCCGGCGAATACGGAACAGTGATCGGACGTGAGGCAAAGGACGTGGACGATGATCTGATCGAAGGGCCGGATGTTAACATTGCGCGCGTGCCGCAAAACGGCCGCACGTTTGAAGCTTTCGGGGAAGACCCATACCTTGATGGGCAGATTGCCGTGGCGGAAATCCAGGGCATTCAAAGCCAGGGCGTCATCGCCAACGTCAAACACTACGATGCCAATAACCAGGAAACGGATCGCTTCGGCATCAACGAAATCATTGGCGAACGCGCGCTGCGCGAAATTTATTTGCCTGCATTTGAAGCGGCCGTGAAAGAAGGTCATGTGGCATCGGTGATGTCCGCATATCCGAAAGTCAACGGCCAGTACTGCTGCCAAAACCAGTTCCTGCAGAATCAAATCCTCAAAAACGACTGGGGATTTCAAGGATTTATCACCTCGGATTTCGGAGCGGTCCATAGCACTGCGCCCTCGGCGCTGGCAGGCTTGGACCTCGAAATGCCCACGGGAAAATACTTCGGCGGCGCCCTCGCCACCGCGATACAGTCCGGAAAGGTCCCGATGGCCGTCATTGATGATAAACTTGTGCGCCGGTTCCGGATGATGATGCGATTCGGGTTGTTTGATCAGCCTGCAACGATGAAACCAATTCCCGAATATGACGACGGCCAAAAATCCCTGAGGATTGCCGAGGCAGGGATGGTACTGCTCAAAAACGACGGTGGTGTTTTGCCCTTGGATGCGGATAAATTGTATAACATCGCGGTCATTGGACCCTATGCGGCGGAGGCCATGACCGGGGGCGAAGGGAGCTCTCACGTCATACCGTTGTACACAGCAGGCCCGTTGGAGGGCATCGAACGACGCGTCGGTTCAATGGCCAAAGTCCAATTCGCGGACGGCGCCGACATCCGGAAAGCCATTTCCCTGGCCGCATCAGCGGATGTTGCGATCGTCATGGTTGGAGATCGCGAAACAGAGGGAAAAGACCATCCAATCACTCTGGCCGGGAAGCAGGATGAATTGGTCGCAGCAGTCGCGGCGGCCAACCCGCGCACGGTCGTTGTGCTCAAAACCGGTTCGGCGGTCCTGATGCCTTGGGTGGACAAGGTTCCCGCGATTTTAGAAGCCTGGTATCCGGGCGAAGAAGACGGCGACGCCGTGGCAGCCGTGCTGTTTGGCGATGTGAATCCGTCCGGCAAATTACCCATTACGTTTCCCAAACGATTGGCTGATCTGCCGGCCAATACGGTGTGGCAATATCCCGGTGTCCAGGGCGTCGTCCATTATTGGGAAGGGATCTTCGTAGGTTACAGGCACTTTGATCAGCAACATATACAGCCGTTGTTCCCATTTGGTTACGGACTTTCCTACACGACCTTCGGGTTTGAAAACCTGGACGTTACGCCCAGAATAGTGAAGAACCCCGCCAAATTGACGGTCACCGTTGATTTCGACCTCTCCAATACCGGCAAAAGACGCGGAGAAGAAGTCGCCCAGCTTTATGTTGGCTTTCCCTCTGCCAAACACATTCCGCAGCCGCCTGAACAGTTGAAAGCGTTTAAGAAAATACTGCTTCAGGCGGGCGAAACGCGCCGTATTCATTTTGAATTGGACGGCCGCGCACTGGCCTGTTGGAGTGAAGAACGTCACAAATGGGTCGTATTATCCGGACCTTACCACATCATGGTCGGCCCGTCTTCACGCCATTTGCCTCTGCAAGCGAACGTGACCATTCGCGGCCACGGCATGTTCCATTGGCTCTGAACCTCTCCTCAATTGATTCGATAAACCATTTGGGGATGGCATTATTTTGACTTTTCGCGCGGGTGATTGCCCCACGAATGACCCTTAACCTCCGCCAAAGCCCGCAAAAAATGCCGGTCAGGCCAAATCCGGGCCCGCGCTGAAACAGCGATTGCCCGCCGTTGACCGCCTCCGAAAAATGTCAGCCTGCTCGGAATCCGAAAGACCAAATCCCTTCGCCGAGTGCGGGGCAGTTGCCTCGCCGCGTCCGCTCTCTTTCAGCCGATAAACGACGCAGTGAAACAAATGGCCCGGCTTAAAATCCACACAGCTTCCGTGCCGCTCCAGGGAAAGGTGAAAAAGACTGACCCCTGCGCCACTAAAAAGGCGCGGCCCTCTTTCCCACTGAACGTATCCTTTGGCGATATAATGGACTTCGAAACCTCCGTTTTGATTCATCGGCAACCGCGCGATGCTGCCGCTGCCGTATTCTTCGAATAAATCGGTGAAGTAAAGCGGCTTGCGCGGAAAACGCCTTGTCTGAATCATCGTTTCAAAATCAGTAAAACCCGGGGACATTTTCAATGTGTACCTTTTACCGGTGTGAATCCATGCAACACCGCCCCTGCAACGTGCCTTAAAGTTAAGATTCACAAGTACAAAAAATTCAGGCAAATTTGTGCTGGCCGAGGACTTGCGACGAACGCTTGACATCGAACGGCCAGGACTTTGAGCACATGAGCAAAATTGTCATTTCATCTAAAAAAGGAAAACAGGGAATCGGGGCAGGTGTCTGGAACATCGGCGCGGGCCGCGACCCGTTTGGCGGGCCCACACGCCCTGAAGTCCCCGTCTTGGAGCGTATCCCGCTCCTGGCAAAGGCCGGCATTACCTACATCGAAGCGCACGACGTGGAAATCTCCGGGCGCGACGTGGACAAGGCCAGGAAATTGATGAAACAGCACGGCCTGATGATGGGGATGTACACGCCGTCCTTTTTTGCGGACCCGATTTTCAAAGACGGCGCCATGACCAGCAACGATCAAGCGGTGCGCAAGCAGGCATGGCGCAACGCCAAAGAGGCGGTGGACGTCACCGTCGCCCTGGGCTCGGAAATCATGGTGTTTTGGAACGGACGGGAAGGGTTTGATTTTGTGCTGGCGAAAAACGGGCAGGAAGCATTTCGGCGTCTGGTGGAAGG
>JBOHXA010000713.1:0-1012 GCA_050737335.1 Limisphaerales bacterium
TTTATGACTTGGACGACTACGTTCACGGTTTGTCCGTCAAAATACGCGATCCTTTCCAGGCGACGGAAGTGAAACAGCAACTGGAAGGCGCATTGGGTCCGAATTTTGAGATCACGACGTGGGAAGAACAAAATTCGGACCTGTTAGGCGCTGTCACGGTCGAAAAAGCGCTGATGTACTACATCATGTTTTTTATTGTGGTCGTTGCCTCGTTTGGCATTACCTGCACCTTGATAACCTTCGTTGTCATGAAAACGCGGGAGATCGGTCTCATGAAAGCGGTTGGTGCGACAAACTTTCAAGTCATGCTTGTTTTTGTCCTGCAAAGCGTCGTCGTGAGCTTTTTCGGCGTGGCCTCCGGCCTCACTCTTGGCCTGCTGGCGCTGTATTTCCGAAACGACGCCCTCCATTTCATAAACAAATTGACCGGCTGGTCCTTGTTTCCACCCTCCATTTACCATTTTTACGAATTGCCAGCCCTTATTGAACCGACGGATTTGATCATCATCTGCGGCGGTTCCATTGTCATTTGCCTGATGGCGGCAATCCTGCCCGCGCGTCACGCCAGCAAAATGAACACGGTGGAGGCGTTGCGTTATGAATGATCCGTTTCTTTGTGTCCGCGGCGTCACCAAATATTACAAAATCTTCAACCGCTCCCTCGAAGTCCTTCGTGGCGTGAATCTCCAGATCGAGCGCGGCGAATTCCTGGCTCTTCGCGGCGCCTCCGGCGCGGGCAAAAGCACATTGCTCCACCTCATGGGCGGTCTGGATTCTCCAAATTCGGGCGAGATTCTCCTGGGCGGCAGGGATATTGCGAAGTTCAGTGAAACCGAGCTGAGCCATTTCCGCAACCGCAGGGTGGGTTTCATTTTTCAAGCGTATCATCTGCTGCCCGAGTTGACGGCGCTGGAAAACGTCTGCCTGCCCGCGCGCATCGGACGCCTTTCGGCCCCGGCGGCGGCCGCCCGCGCCGCGGCATTGCTGCAACAGGTGGGCCTCAAAGACCGCG